>NZ_JBYCLA010000118.1:0-3940 GCF_057473665.1 Mycobacterium sp. TH-M25 | reverse complement strand
GTTGTGGGTGCCCGAGACCAACGCTTGAGCGATCAGCGGCGTGGTCCCACCGAGCGCGGAGATCGAGACGTTGTAGGAGATGGCCAGCGCGCCGTTGCGGACATTGGTCGGAAACAGCGCCGGCATCGTGGCCGGCGATGTGCTGTCGAAGCATAGTTCCATCAGGCCGAGAAGCAGCACCCCGGCGAAGATCAGCGGGTAGCCGCCCCCGTGCTGGATGAGCAGAAACGCCGGGACCGACCCCGCGATCAGCAGCACACAACCCGCACGCATAATCGGCTTCACGCCGATGCGGTCGGACAGCGCCGCGACGGACACCAGCAGGATCGCCACGATGGTCAACGTCCCGGTGATCATCGCAAGCCCGGCCTTATGGCCGATGTGGACTATCACCTTGAGGTACGTCGGCAGATAGCCGGTCAGCATGTAGTCGGCGGCGTTGGAGGTGTAGACCAGTGCCGCGCAGATCAGCATCGGCTTCCATTGCTCGGCGATGGTGCGCCGATACTGGCCGGAATCGTCCGCGGACGGCGCCTGCGGGCTCTCACCCTGGTAAGCGGGCGACTCCTCGAGTCGCATCCGCATGAACACCGCGACCAACCCCAGCGGCGCGCTCAGCACCAACGGCACCCGCCATCCCCAGGTCAGCATGTCGTGACTCGGGAGCCAGGTCTGCAACGCGGTGACGATCAGACCTGCGGCCACGAAACCAGCCAGGTTGCCCAGCGGCAAAAACCCCACCACTCTTCCGCGTTTGCGGTCGGGCGCCTGCTCGACGATGTAGGTCATCGCCCCGACGTACTCGCCGCCGGTCGAGAGTCCCTGGAAAATTCGCCCGACCACGAGCAGAATCGGGGCCCAGATGCCGATGGCGTTGTAGCTCGGTAACAGGCCAGTCCCGGTGGTGCCGATCGTCATCAGCGTGATCGTGATGACCAGCACGCGTTTGCGTCCGATGCGGTCGCCGAGCGGGCCGAAGATGATCCCACCGATCGGGCGCACCGCGAACGCTGCCGCCAAGGTGCTGAACGTGGCGATCAGATGGATTGCGCTGACGCTGTTACCGGGATAGAACACCTGCGCGATGATGGTGGCGATATAACCGTAGACCCCGAAGTCGTACCACTCCATGAAGTTGCCGATCGAGGCGCCTTTGAGGGATTGACGCATCATCTCGGGGTCGGTGACCTGGATCTGGCCGCGGGTCCACCGTCGCCGGCGTCCTCGACCGAGGCCGGAAAGCCGGCGTGCGGTATTCATCGAGAAGTCAGGTACCCGTTAGGGACCATGTTGAAAGCGGTAGTGATGAATCCCGCATCTAGCGCTGTTCGGGTCCCTTCACGGTCAGGACGACGTACGTCGCCAGAAAAGACGCGGCGGGGACGACGTTGACGAGGCGGTCGCGGACCCGAAGATGGGCACCGACCGCAAGGGCGAAGTACAACGTCAGCATGGCGGTAGTCAGTCGCGCCAATGCCGGAAACCGCCCGGCAGAAAACAATCCGACTGCCGAGGCCGCTTTCGACACCGGAAATATCCACCGGATGTCTTGCGGAACTTCAAGGCTGTCGAGCGTTCTCGCGATGGGGGCGATCGGGACCGCGCACGCCACCGCGTCGATGGCCTGGAATGCCGCCAATCCCGCGTAGGTCTTCGGCGATGCCCAAGCGCCCATCTCAGTGCCCCAACTCGTGCTGGAGCGGCAATGCGACGTCGACCGGCTTGCGGGCGTCTGCTTCGGCCTTGGCCACCGCCTGCAGGAGGGCCGGGTCGGTCTCGGTGGAGAACCAGTCGGCCACATCCGAGTCGTCCTCGGGCTTAGGCGGGGTGCTGTCGACCGGTGAGGGCACGAAACGGAACACCCCGTCGTCGCCCGGCGCCCCGAGTAACTTGGTGAAGCCCTGCAACGCCGTGCCGAAATCGCTGGGCACCACCCACACCTTGTTGGCGCTGCCCTCGGCGATTTTCGGCAGGGTCTGCAAGTACTGGTAGGCCAGCATCTCGGGCGTCGGGCGGCCAGCCTTGATGGCCGCGAAGGTCTTCTCGATCGCCTTGGCCTGTCCCTGCGCCTGCAGGTAGGCCGCGGCCCGCTCACCCTGCGCCCGCAGCATCCGGGACTGCCGATCGGCCTCGGCGGCAAGGATCGCGGCCTGCTTGGCGCCTTCGGCGGCCAGAATCTGAGACTGCTTCTCGCCCTCGGCCTGCGTGATCGAGGCCTGCCGCATGCCCTCAGCGGTCAAGATCACGGCGCGCTTCTCGCGGTCGGCCTTCATCTGCTTTTCCATCGAGGCCTGAATCGACGGCGGCGGATCAATACTGCGCAGCTCCACCCGCGCCACCCGCAGGCCCCAGCGTCCGGTGGCCTCGTCGAGCACGCCGCGCAGCTGACCATTGATCTGATCGCGCGAGGTCAGTGTCTGCTCCAGCGTCATGCCGCCGACCACGTTGCGCAGCGTGGTGGTGGTCAGCTGCTCGACCCCCACGATGTAGTTGCTGATCTCGTAGACCGCGGCCTGCGGGCTGGTCACCTGGAAGTAGACGACGGTGTCGATGTTCAGTGTCAGGTTGTCCTCGGTGATCACCGGCTGCGGCGGAAACGACACCACCCGTTCACGCAGGTCCACCCGGGCGCGGACCCGGTCGATGAATGGGATCAGCAGGGTCAGCTGACCGCTGATCGTGCGGCTGTAGCGACCCAACCGTTCGATCACCGCCGCTTCCGCCTGCGGGATCAGCGTCACCGACTTGGCCACCACGATGATCGCGAATACCACCAGTGCGGCGAAAAAAACCAGCCCGGCCGTTGCACCTTGCATGGGGATCTCCTAACCCTCTGAAAACGATTACGGATTCCAGACCACGGCGGTGGCCCCATCAATACGCATCACGGTGACCTCTGCGCCCGGTTCGAACTCGTCACCCTCAATCAATGGCCTCGCGGTCCACACCTGACCGTCCACCTTCACCTGGCCCTCGTCGCGGGCTACCCGGTCGAGCACCAGCGCGCGCTTGCCCTCCAGCGCTTCGATGCCCGTCGTCAGGCTGTTCGGCGGGGTCAGCCGCCGCCGAAGAGCCGGTCGGACCAGCGCCAGCAGCAGCACCGACACCACCAGGAACACGGCACCGTCGGCCCAGATCGGGGCGTCCAGCAGCCAGCTGAATCCGGCTGCGGCCAGCGCGCCACCACCCAGCATGAGCAGGGACATGTCACCGGTGAGCGCCTCGGCGCCAGCCAGACCCAACGCGACGATGAGCCAGATCACAGCCGCGGACATGCCGTCAGGATATCGCGTGATCGGCCCGGCACCGCGCGAACAACTAGACTGCGGATCCATGTGGTGCCCAAGCGCAACGCTCTCGGTCTGGGCCAATGCCTGGCTGGCCGGCCAGGCCGCACCCGACGACGTTCTCGACGCGTTATCCTGCTGGGCGCCAACACAATCGGTGACCGCTTACGATGCGGTCGCGGCGGGTCGCACCGGTCTCCCCTGGCCTGACGTCCACGATGTGGGCGTGGTCTTGCTGTTGCAGACGTTGCGGATGGCCGCCGGACGGTCGTCATCCGGTACACCGTCGATCACGGTGGTGCTGCCGGTTCCCGGCGATGTCCGGGGGCTGGCACCGGGAACCCAGTTCGAACGGGACGCGATAGCGGCCGGTGAGGCGGTGATCGTCACCCACCCAGACGATGCCGGCAAGGCCGTCGGATTGGTGCCCGAATTCGAGTACGACAGTTCCGATGGCGACCCGGTGATACCCGAACTGGCCGCGCTGTCCTGGACGGTCTATTCCTTGCCCGCCGCCCCGATGCTCGACCACACCCCGCTCGGCGAGGCCGAGTATGAGCTGCGGCTGGCGGTGCGGTCCGCGGCGGACGCGCTCACCGCGATCGGGCTCGGATCCACCGGAGCCGATGTCGACGATCCGCGCGGGATGGTGG
>NZ_JBYCLA010000117.1:0-4424 GCF_057473665.1 Mycobacterium sp. TH-M25 | reverse complement strand
TCGAGGGCGCGATCCACCACGGCACGGAGATGACCGTCGAATCCAATTATGTTGATACGCACGGGCAGTCGGAGATCGGGTTCGGTATCACGAAGCTGCTCGGGTTCGACCTGCTGCCGCGCATCAAGCGGATCAACAAGGTAAAGCTGTACCGCCCGGCGGCCGGGGAGGCGGGCCTGTGGCCGAGCCTGGGTCCGGCCATGACTCGACCGATCCGGTGGGACAAGATCGCCGAGCAGTACGACCAGATGCTCAAGTACGCCACCGCGATCCGCGTGCGCACCGCCTCCACGGAGGCGATTTTGCGGCGGTTCATGAAGGCTAACGCCGCCCATCCGACCTACCAGGCGATGATCGAGCTGGGCCGGGTGCAGAAGACGATCTTCCTGTGCCGTTACCTACGCAGCCGGGCGCTGCAGCGCGAGATCAACGAAGGCCTCAACGTCGTCGAGTCCTGGAACCGCGCCAACGCCGTCATCTTCTACGGCAAGTCCGGCGACCTGGCCACCAACCGCCGCGACGAACAGGAGATGAGCGTGCTGTGCCTGCGGATACTGCAGGCCGCGATGGTCTACGTCAACACCCTGATGCTTCAGGACATCCTCGCCGACCCGCAGTGGGAGGACGTGCTCACCCCGGAGGACCGGCGCGGCCTGACGCCGTTGTTCTGGTCGCACGTGCTGCCCTACGGCGAGGTCAAACTCAACATGAACACCCGCCTCACCCTCGGCGGCTCATGATCAAGGATTGAACCGTCCTGCCACGCCACGGCCACTCGAGAACTGGCGGCCACCAAGATCACGCAGCTCGACGCCAAGATCGCCGCGCTGCAATCCATGCGAGTCTCGCTGGCCCGGCCGGCATCCACCTGCGATCGGCCAAGACCTGAACGCGACTGCCCCCTGTTGTTATCTGTAGGTTGAAACGTCTGTGTTGCAGTGTGTCTCACGATCACTTTTTGCTTCGTGTGGATCGTGAGAGCCGGTATGTCTGTAGGGCTGTGCCCCATAATCTTAAGCGTCTGATCTGACGGAGGCGCGTTAACAACACCACCAGGAAGCCACGAAGCTTCTGACTTGCGTTGTGAGAACGTTACTGTCTGATATCAAGCGTCGTCGGTGTTCGATGCGGGATTTAGGCTGGCGGCGATGGTAGTGAGTTCTTCGGTGGTCAGGCCCTCTGAGTCGAGGTATGCGAATGTGCCGTGGCGTGTGAGATGGGCTTGGGCGTAGAGCCGTTGAGCGGTCGGTTGGATTTTGATCAGCGTCCCCTCGCTGAGCACCTCCTGCCAGCTATCGCCGCCTAATATCATGCCGTAGTGCCGTGGGGCATCGGCCGCGGCCATCTGCATGATCGACACGCGCTGACTTCCAGTACCACTGCGATAGTGCAGATGCACTATTGCCGATGACCGCGCGGACGCGTCCCTATACCTGCAGAATGGCTGCTGCCGCCAGCCGGTGGGCAGGTGATCTGGCACCAGGACGGTGAATGCGGCCCGCCGCTGCGCCTCGCTGACCGTGCCGAGCTGCGTGCGGGCGAAATGGTCCAGGGGAGAGCGGATCTGTTCGCCGTCCGGGGGCTTGAACACGAAGGTGTCCGCTGGGATTGGCTCGTCAATGCGGATCGCTAGTGTGGTGATGGTGTAGAACGGTTGCTCGTTGTGGATCGCGGTGGTTGCCAGCAGCACACCGCGTTGCTGGTCTATCTCGAGGTGGTAGCTATCGGCGCCGCTACCGAGTGCGTGCAGAGCTCGGAACACACGCGGAAAGCTCGACGCCTTGACGTCGCGGAGACCGTCTTGGCGGGGTGTGGCGTAAGCGGTGTGGGTGGCTCGATCCGCGATGCGGGAGTGTCCGGCCACCCGGAAATCCAGCACGTCGGTCAGTGGCGCTGGATCGAGCATGACCTCGAATCCTCGGTCAATGCCGCCACCGCTGACGCTGGGAGCGTCCCGATTGCTCATCGCGCCCATCTGCTCGCTCCAGGACCACCATCGTGGGCCGTCCACGACGCCGTAGGAGCCGTCGCGTAAACCGCCGTGGTGCTCTTGGCGGGCTCGCTGACCCTCGCGCCAAATGCGCACTGTCTCCTGGGTTTCCGACGCCCCGGGACCGCCCTTGGCGACCGCGCCGAAGCTGACGCCGCGCCGCTTCTGTTTCTCGGAGTTGGCGCGAAACGCCTCCAGCAGGCGCTGTTCGTGACGCCAGGTGCGGTAAGTCACGGCGACGGTCCGAAACGACTCCGCCGCGCCGTTGAGCAGCGCGCCGATCCCGCCCTTATCATCAGCCGTGGGATACGACGCTTCAGACATGGGTATCTCCTATGTCAAGCCGCTGCCAGCCGGGAAAGCTTCGTTCGGGTTGTGTGGCCTGCGTGGCGATGCCTGAGAAATGCTGGCGAGGCGTTCTAGCTGAAGAAAGTCTGAGCCGATTTGCGTGCGCTGTTGGCGCGTCGGCTCCTACTACAACCATCATGCTTGCCTCCTTGACAATGACGTGACGGCAGTGCCGGTCTACGGACTCGGCTCCTCACTATGCAGCTCCCGCCAAGCCCGCTGACCTTTTATTCGCAGCCAATGTTGACCCAGCGCCAGCACGCTAGACCCATAGGCGGCAGCTACGGTACGACCCAGACGCCACATGATCAGGATCCCAACCGACGCGACCAGCGGCAACATCATCCTGACATTGAGTCACAGCAGCCGCGGTTACGCGATATTTAGGTGCACGTGAGGTCGACTGGACCGGCAAGAGCAAATTGAGCCGTTGGGGTGATTGGCGTATATCCCGGAGGAAAGAACACTTCCGCAGCCAGCTGCGCATCGTAGGCGCCGGGCACGCAGTACGCCGCGGTAGTAGCGTCCGCACTAGTGAAACTAACGTCGTAGCCCGGTATCGAAAAATAGGGATCAGCTTGGCCATTTAAGAATAGGCTCGACTGGAGGATGATCAAGGCGGGCCCGGTACAGGATATAAGCGCCGACGATGTCACGAAAGGTACTAAGAAGTCCTCATAGGTGGGATCGGCGATAGTCCCTGCGCAGGCGATTGGCGGGAGTGTGTCGGCAGGGGTTGAGGTACTGCTGGCGCCGGAAGCATTGTCGCCGAGTAGGAATCCGCCGTCGTGCAAATTTCCGACATCGATGTGGAGGGCGCTCAGTTCAGGCGTTAAAAGCCCTTCGTTGGTGCCGGTAAAGGTGTCTGCCAGCGGGCCGGAAGATTGGTCGAGAAAATTGAGGGCCGGGATGGGGTCGCCAACGTTTATTCCATTGCCGATTAGATCGCGCCCGAACAATGCAACTGATGGGAAGTTAATCGCATCGATTAGCTGCGCATCAGCCGGATTGGTGATGGCCGCTTCGATCTCACCGTGCATCGATGCACTTAAATAATCGATAACCGCGTTTAAACCGGTGGCCCCTTGGCCGCCTGGGTCAAATGCAGCATTCAAACTGGCGAAGATCACGTCGCCGAGCGAATCTTCGACATCGGCAAGCGCTACCGGGGCCGTGGCAAAGGGGCTAAAGCCGCCGGCAAAAAACGCCGCCAGCGCCACCGCCGCCACGCCGGTGCGCTGACACACACTGGTGCTGAGCGACCGGCGGTTACGTGTGATCGCCTGCTTATCCGTTGCCGCACTTCCGTGCGGCTTCGCCGTGGAGGTACCTGCGCCAATCATTGCTGTTTCGTCCGCCTCCCGCGCTTCGCCCTGAGCCGCCGATCTGAGAAACCTTAACAGCAAATATGTAGGTTATAGGTTTCTGGTGTGTGAATTCACCGGATTATTCGAGACACCGTGATCGTCGAGCTGCTGTCGATTCGACTTGCCGACACGCGACCAGATCCTCACAGCCCTGCACGCCACCACGCATCGATGAGGGTCGCCACCGGTTCACCGGTGACCGCCTCGAAACGTGTTCCACATCCTTGGAAGCGGAACGAGACGACAGTACGGCGAGCGAACCCCGGCCAGCGGTCGGCTACCAGGGTGAACCGACACCGCGTTCGTTCCGCAATTCGTTCCACCGAACTTGTTCCGAAAGTAACGTACGGTGACGAATTCCGGTACATTTCGGGCATGGCGAGCGCACCAGCACACCCGGCCGGCGGACTCGAACTCGGCTACGCCCGCGTCTCCACCACCAAACAGAGCCTGGAACGTCAACTCGACGCCCTCGCGCAGGCCGCACTACCCCAGGAGCGGATCTACGTCGACAAGAAGACCGGCGCCACCGTCGACCGGGCCGGCCTGACCAAGCTGCTCGAGTACGCGCGCCCCGGCGACACCGTCGTGGCCCACACCCTCGACCGGCTCGGCCGGAACCTTCGCGAAGTGCTGAACCTCGTCCACGACCTCAACGAGAAACAGATCGGCGTGCGCACGCTGGCCGACCCCATCCCGATCAACACCGCAGACGAAGG
>NZ_JBYCLA010000116.1:0-4933 GCF_057473665.1 Mycobacterium sp. TH-M25 | reverse complement strand
AACTGTTTCTAGGAGACTCACCGACTGTGGCAAGCACTGCCGACTTCAAGAATGGACTCGTGCTGGTGATCGACGGCCAACTGTGGCAGATCAACGAGTTCCAGCATGTCAAACCCGGTAAAGGCCCGGCCTTCGTGCGCACCAAGCTCAAGAACGTGCTTTCGGGCAAGGTGGTCGACAAGACCTACAACGCCGGGGTGAAGGTGGAAACCGCGACGGTGGACCGCCGCGACACCACCTTCCTCTATCGCGACGGCACCGACTTCGTGTTCATGGACAGCCAGGACTACGAGCAGCACGCGCTGCCGGAGTCGCTGGTCGGCGACAACGCCCGGTTCCTGCTCGAAGGTCTGCCGGTGCAGGTGGCCTTCCACAACGGCGCACCCTTGTACCTCGAGCTGCCGGTGACCGTCGAACTGGTCGTCACCCACACCGAGCCGGGTCTGCAGGGCGATCGCTCCAGTGCCGGCACCAAGCCGGCCACCGTGGAGACCGGCGCCGAGCTGCAGGTGCCGCTGTTCATCAATACCGGCGACAAGCTGAAAGTCGACTCGCGCGACGGTAGCTACCTGGGACGTGTCAACGCGTGAGCCGGCCCGCTCGTCCGGTAAAAGGACGGCACCAGGCACGTAAGCGCGCCGTCGACTTGTTGTTCGAAGCCGAGGCCCGCGGACTGACTGCGGCCGAGGCGGCCGACGCGCGTAGCGCGCTGGCGGAGGCCAATGCTGACGTGGCGCCGCCACATCCGTACACGGTGGCGGTGGCGCACGGCGTCACCGAGCACGCCGCACACGTCGACGATCTGATTTCTTCACACTTGCAGGGCTGGACACTGGAACGGCTACCGGCCGTCGACCGGGCCATTCTGCGGGTCGCGGTGTTCGAGCTGCTGCACGCCGACGACGTGCCCGCACCGGTTGCCGTCGACGAGGCGGTGGAACTGGCCAAAGAGCTATCCACCGACGAATCACCGGGATTCGTCAACGGGGTGCTGGGCCAGGTGATGCTGGTGACCCCCCAGATCCGCGCTGCCGCGCAGGCTGTTCGCGACGCTGTCGAATCATGACCCGGTTGGAGCTGCGCGTCCTGATCGCCGGCCTCCTGGCAGCGACCGTGGTCCTGGGCGCGGCGATGTGTGCGGCCTATGGGCAGGCCGCACTCGCGGCGGCGCTGGCGATCTATGCGCTCGGCGTCGGCGCGTGGCTGTATCACTCGGTTGAGCGTCTGATCCTGGCCCGCCGTATCGAGACGGTCCGCGCAGCCGCGACTCCGCTCCGCCCGTTGCTGCCGGTGATGGCGGCGATCATGGCGCTCACCCAAGCCGTCGTGCGATCGTTGTCTGACGTCACCGAGGTCGCGCCGGTCCGGCGCTGGATACCGATCGCCCGTGGTCGCCGGGGGAACCACTACGACGACGACGTCGAGGGCTGAGTTCGCCCGACGTCCCTACAGAGCGCGACCCGGCCGGAAATCTCGTCGGGAGTGAACATCGGTGAACAGCCAAAATGGCCCACGTGGGTCTAGGGGGGAGAACACTGGCGATATGGACCGAAACGGAAGGCACCCGAGACGGCTGAGTGTCTCTGCGCTGGCGGCGGTGGCGAACCCGTCGTACTCGCGCATCGACACCTGGAACCTGCTCGACGACGCCTGCCACCAATTGGCCGTCGTGGACCGCGCCGGCATGGACACTGCGCACGAAGCCGCCAAGGTGCGACGGCTGCTGAATCGGCTCAGCGCCTACGAGCGTTACTGGATCTACCCGGGCCCGGAGAATCTTGCGGCCTACCACGGATACTTGGATCACCTGGCCACCGTGAGCCTGGCCGAGCAGGTGTCGCTGGCTGTGCGGTTACTCTCCGAATACGGTGACCGTGCAGCGCTGTTCGACACCTCCGCGTCGCTGGCCGACCAAGAACTGGTGGCGCGGGCCAAGGAGCAGCAGTTCTACACCGTGCTGCTGGCCGACGACGCCCCGACCAACGCGCCAGAAGGCCTGGTGGAAAGCCTGCGCGCAATCCGCGACGTGGCTGACGACGTGCAGTTCGAGTTGCTGGTGGTCTCCAGCGTCGAGGACGCCATCACCGCCGTCGCGCTGAACGGCGAAATCCAGGCGGCGATCATCCGGCACGACATTCCGCTGCGTTCTGCGGACCGGGTACCGCTGATGACCACCCTGCTCGGCGCGAGCGATGACGCGATCGCCACCGACCGCACCCATGACTGGGTCGAGTGCGGCGAGTGGATTCGCGAGCTGCGTCCACACATCGACCTCTACCTGCTCACCGACGAATCGATTGCCGCCGAAGCCGAGGACGACGTCGACGTCTATGACCGCACGTTCTACCGGCTCAACGACGTCACCGATCTGTACAGCACAGTGCTTGCCGGCATCAGAAATCGTTATGCCACACCATTTTTCGACGCATTGCGCGCCTATGCCGCGCGTCCGGCCGGCCAATTCCATGCCCTGCCCGTAGCGCGCGGCGCCAGCATCTTCAACTCCAAGACGCTGCGGGACATGGGGGAGTTTTACGGTCGCAACATCTTCATGGCCGAGACGTCGACCACCTCGGGTGGATTGGACTCGCTGCTGGACCCGCACGGCAACATCAAAAAGGCGATGGATAAGGCCGCGCGCACCTGGAACTCCGATCACACCTACTTCGTCACCAACGGAACCTCGACCGCGAACAAGATCGTCGTCCAGTCCCTGACCCGCCCCGGCGACATCGTGCTGATCGACCGCAACTGCCACAAGTCCCACCACTACGGTCTGGTGCTGGCCGGGGCCTACCCGCTGTACTTGGATGCCTATGAGCTGCAACCGTTTGCGATCTACGGCGCGGTGTCTCTGCAGACCATCAAGAAGGCGCTACTCGACCTCGAGGCGGTAGGGAAGCTGAGCAAGGTGCGCATGCTGCTGCTCACCAACTGCACCTTCGACGGCGTCGTCTACAACCCGCGGCGGGTGATGGAAGAGGTGCTGGCGATCAAGCCGGACATCTGCTTCCTGTGGGACGAGGCGTGGTACGCGTTTGCCACCGCAGTGCCGTGGGCACGCCAGCGCACCGCGATGATCGCTGCCGAGCAACTCGAAGCGATGCTGTCATCGCCGGCTTACGCCCAGGAGTACCTGCAGTGGAAGACCGAGATGCAGGGGATCGACCGCAGCGAGTGGAGTCAGCACCGACTGCTTCCCGACCCCGGTAAAGCGCGCGTGCGGGTCTACGCCACCCACTCGACGCACAAGTCGCTGTCGGCGCTGCGGCAGGCATCGATGATCCACATCCGCGACCAGGACTTCAACTCCCAGTCGCGCGACGCGTTCGGTGAGGCGTTTCTGACGCACACCTCGACATCGCCCAACCAACAACTGCTCGCCTCGCTGGATCTGGCCCGCCGTCAGGTCGACATCGAAGGCTTTCAGATGGTGCGCTACGTCTACGACATGGCGCTGGTCTTCCGCCACCGCGTCCGCAAAGACCGGCTGATCAGCAAGTGGTTCCGCATCCTCGACGAATCCGATTTGGTGCCAGACGAATTCAGGCTTTCGGCGGTCAGCTCCTATCGGCAGGTGCGCCAGGGTGCGTTGGCGAACTGGAACGAGGCGTGGCGCTCCGACCAGTTTGTGCTCGACCCGACCCGGGTCACCCTGTTCATCGGTAAGACCGGCATGAACGGGTATGACTTCCGCGAGGACATCCTGATGGACCGCTTCGGCATCCAGATCAACAAGACGTCGATCAACAGCGTGCTGCTGATCTTCACGATCGGCGTGACCTGGTCGAGCGTGCACTATCTGCTCGACGTGCTGCGTCGCATCGCCACCGATTTCGACCACACCCAAGCCGCGGCCAGCCGCGACGACCGTGCCCTGCACCAGCGTCGGGTGGACGAGATCACCCAAGATCTCCCGGCGCTGCCGGACTTCAGCGAATTCGACGCCACCTTCAAGCCCGACGACGCAGGCTCGTTCGGTGACATGCGCTCGGCGTTCTACGCCGGCTACGAGGACGCCGACCGCGAACACGTCATGATCGGAGAGGCAGGCCGCCGGCTCGCGGACGGAAAGTCCTTGGTGTCAACCGGATTCGTGGTCCCCTATCCGCCGGGATTTCCGGTGCTGGTGCCCGGCCAGGTGGTGTCCAAGCAGATCCTGTATTTCCTTGCTCAGCTCGACGTCAAGGAGATCCACGGGTACAACCCCGATCTGGGTCTGTCGGTGTTCACCGACGACGCCCTGAAACGCATCAACGCGGCGCGCGGTTCCGAAACCATGCTGGGCTAGTTGCCTCCATCGAACGTGAAGCCGTTGCGAAAAATCGACGGATTCCTCGCAACGGTTTCACGCTGGGCATCAACGCGGTTCGGCTAGTTTCCGCTCGCCACAGAGTGTTGCGCGTAAAAACCGGGTAGTCGTCGCTGGGCTACCGCCCATGGCATCCTCGGCTAGCGTGATCAAATCTCCTCTCTCCGAGGACGGCTGGGTGCAAGAGGGGTTTCGCGTACGGGCCGAGGACGGCGTGAAATCCCTGGCGCTGGGCCAGCTGTGCAGTCGTCTCGGAGTCGCCAAGGGCAGCTTCTACTGACGCTTCAGTGATATGACGGCCTACCGCGCGGCGTTGATCGACACCTGGGCCGTGGTCCGCGACGGAGACCGGTCCTTCAATGATCTGACGAGTCTGCCTGCACGAGAGCGGCTGTCGCGGATGATGACCACGCTCGTGGGTCCGCGGCATTGGATGCTGGAACGTGCCATGCGGAAATGGGCACGATCGGAGCCCACGGTGGCCGCCGGTGTGCGCGCCCGCGGCGCACGTCGTGCATGAATCTTGGATATCGCGCTGGCTGGGGGCCAGTGTTCCGCTGTCGGGTGAGCCACTGTTCCGGTTGGGACTGGGCCACCGTGGCGGTGCGGGCTGAGCCGTGG
>NZ_JBYCLA010000115.1:0-13503 GCF_057473665.1 Mycobacterium sp. TH-M25 | reverse complement strand
GCTCGTACTGTGCGCGCGGCATGGGCAACCTGTGCGAGATGGGTGCGGCGATCATGATGGGACCCCAGATCGACGGCACCTACCGCTTCCACGCCCGGGGCGAAGACATCGGCCAGATGTGTTTGTTGGGAACGTTTTCCGAGTACACCGTGGTGCCCAAAGCCTCACTGGTCAAGATCGACGCCGGTACTCCGCTGGACAAGGCAGCGTTGATCGGGTGCGGTGTCACGACAGGGTATGGGTCGGCGGTACGCACCGGGGAGGTGCGCGCCGGGGACACCGTGGTCGTGGTGGGGGCAGGCGGTATCGGCATGAACGCGATCCAGGGCGCCCGCATCGCCGGAGCATTAACGATCGTGGCGCTCGACCCGGTGGCGTTCAAACGCGAGCAAGCCGCCCAATTCGGCGCGACGCACACCGCCGCCACGATCGATGAGGCGTGGGCGTTGGTCAGCGATCTGACCCGAGGCAAACTCGCCGACGTGTGCGTGTTGACCACCGACGTCGCCGAAGCGTCCTATATCGGTGAGGCGCTGTCACTGGTGGGCAAACGGGGCCGGGTGGTGGTGACCGCGATCGGGCACCCCGAGGACACCTCGATGTCGGGATCGCTGCTGGAACTGACGTTGTATGAAAAGCAGATCCGCGGCGCACTGTACGGGTCGTCCAACGCCGCCCACGACATCCCGCGGCTGGTCGAGCTCTACAACGCCGGGCAACTCAAACTCGACGAGTTGATCACCCGCGAATACAGTCTCGAGCAGATCAACGAGGGATACGACGACATGAGATCAGGCCGCAACATCCGCGGCCTCATCCGGTTCTGACGAGGTGGCGGCGCGAAAGGGTTTGACGTCTGTGCAGATACCGTACCGACACCGGATGGGTGGACACTGCGGTTCGGGGGCGTTGCGTGATCTGACCGAGTGGGCTCAACTCGGGTGGGGTTCTCACGCACCAACGGGGGCCTGGTTTTCACGCTCGGCGGCGCTGTGGACTTTGGCTATGCGCGTTCGGCCCGATTATCGCCTCAAACCTATCTGGTGGGACGCGGAGGCGGGCTGGAGGACGATTATCTGAGCCGTATCGGCGCCGGGCTGCAGGTGTGCTCCACCGATGACCCAGAGGTCGGCTGGGCGTGGGTGACCGGTGAAATCGACGCCGGCCGGCCGGTCATGGTATGGGCCGACATCGCCGAACTGCCCTACCTTCGGGTGCGGTTGAGCATGAGCCGGCACGACATCGTGATCATCGGCTACGACGACGAGCATCAATTGGCCTACGTCGTCGACAACGACCGCGACACCATCCAGGCCGTGCCCTATGAGAACCTGCGACGCGCCCGGTGCTCGACGGGATTCCCGGTACCAACCCGCCACACCACCTACCTGATCGACTGGCCGCACACCGTGCCTGACCTGGCCGCGATCGCCGGGCCCGCGCTGGCCGCGAGCGCGGATTTGATGCGCGGCGTCGCTGCCGGGCCGCCCGCCATCATCATCGAGGATGCCGACCTCACCGGATCCGGTATCGCCGGGATGCAGGTCTTTGCCGACGATCTGCGTTGCTGGCCCGAACTTTTCGATGAGGACGCCCTCGCCGCGGCGCTGTTCGGGCTCGGCGCATTCATCGAAAAGGCCGGCACCGGAGGCGGACTGTTCCGCGTCCTGCAAGCCCAAGGCTGCCAGCATGTCGCGGAATTCCTGCACGATGAAGCCGCCGCTGCGGCGGCCACCGCGGCGCGCGAGGCCGCGGACTTGTGGAGCGCTGTCGCCGCCGCAGCTGCCGATACCACCTCACCGCTGCGGGATCGCTGTCTCGCGGCCGCCGAATCGGCTGCGCAACTTCCCGAGGCTGAACTGCGTCTCGCTGACGCCCTGGCCTGTGCTGCGTCCTCGGTGACAACCCGCCGCACACCATGTCGATGACGAAAGGCCCTCTGTGACTGACACATCCACCCATCCAGATCCTCGCTTTCTGGACACCACCGAGTTCCTGGACTGGCGCCACGACAACGTTCAGCGCTTCACTCAGTCGGCGATCGGCGACAGCCGCGATCCCGTCACACGGGCCCAGCGCGTTTTCCTCGCCGTCCGCGACACGATTTGGTATGACCCCTACAGCGTCGATGACGATCCCGGCCACTACCGCGCCAGCTACGTCGCGACGGCCACCAGCGCCTACTGCATACCCAAAGCTGTGCTGTTGACCGCGGCCGCGCGCGCCGCGGGCATTCCCGCCCGATTGGGTTTCGCCGATGTACGCAATCACCTGCAAACCGACACGCTGCGGGCCCGGATGGGCGGCACCGACGTGTTCGTCTACCACGGCTACAGCGAACTCTTCGTCAACGACCGCTGGGTCAAGGCGACGCCGGCGTTCAACGCCGAACTGTGCGCCCGATTCGGTGTGCCCCCAATCGATTTCGACGGCGTCCACGACGCGCTTCTACACCCCTTCGACAGCGAAGGTCACCAGCACATGGAATATCTCCATGACCGCGGCTGGTACCACGACCTACCCTTCGTCGAGATCATCGCCGAACTTCGGCAACGCTACGGCCCGCTGATGCAAACCAGCGACATCGAGCGCGATACCTTCGCCCGGTAAGACCTGCGGCGGCGTCGGGCCTGCGCTGGCCCATCGTGTCGTTACTCGACAAGCTGCGGCTCGGTGCTGTCTGCACCTGCGGCTGTCACGTCGAGCCGCATCTCCGAGCTGTCGGCGCTTCCGCACAGCAGCCAGGCGAGCAGCTGCCCGACGGGCGACCTCCAGGCGTGACCGCGATTCAGCGTTGCGGCGAAATCTTCGAACTCGTCGGGGCGATGCCTTTCAAGATGCCCCAGGATCGCGAGCTGATCGTCGGGGGGAACGCGATGCTGGGGCGGCGGCGGCAAGCGGAACCATAATCGGCGCCCATGTCGTGTGGGCCAGCGAGGATCCTGGTGGTGCAGTTCGGCCAAGTCAACGGTGCCGGCGACGTCGCCGCAGCCGGTCGAGTAGCCCGCGAACGGCGTGCTGTAAGGATACGCGGTCCTTGTGGTGCGGACGTGACCTCGACGTGCCAGGGTGTTGATCGCTTGGTTCACGGTCGCCCGCGCGTTTTCCGCGGCATCGATATCGACGAGTCCCAGCAGTTCGATGGTGTACCAGCGCCACCGCGCGCGAATGACCGACCCGCTCATGGCGAGTCCGAGTGTAGCGGGGGGATAGTAACGGTCGTCGACGCCGCGCTGCTGCAACCCAAGCAGTATCTGCCGTTGCAGGGCACCTAGTCCCCGGCTCATCGCGCGTCGAGGTCAACTCGGCCCAATACGGCACCCGCCACTTCCCTGTCGGCTCCCGCCCGGACCGTTCTTCGTTTACACACGGTGGGCAAATGTAAAAAATCAGCCCACGCGCGGCAATGTCACCGGGAACCCAACTCTCACCCTCGTTTTGTTTCTGAAAGACAAGTCATCGTCGATATCGTCGTCGGCCAGCAGACACCAGCGGCCGTGGCCGGTGGTAGGTGTCGTCTCCGGACGACATAAGGACGCGCGTTCCTTATTCGCGGGAGACGTTTCCCCTGATCGATGGATAGACCACTGTTGGGTGAAAGGGGGCGTCGAGCGGGAAGGGCTATCACATGACGACGGGAATTCAGCCCGACAGCGGTGCCAGCGCTGCTGCGGGCGCTTGGCGAGACCGTAAGCGCTACCTGTGGATGTTGGGGCTGATCGTTCCCACCATGCTGTTCGTGATGCTGCCCGTCGTCTGGGCGCTCAATCGGATGGGGTGGCACACCGCGTCGCAGGTGCCGCTGTGGATCGGACCGATCCTGCTGTACGTCCTACTGCCCGCGCTTGACCTCGGGGTAGGCGTCGACGGCCAAAATCCCCCCGACGACACGGTGCAGCGCCTGGAAGACGACGACTTTTACCGCTACGCCGTGTATGCCTTTATTCCGTTCCAGTACGCCAGTGCCATCTTGGGTGCCTACCTGTTCACGGCTTCGGACCTGAGCTGGCTGGGCTTCAGTGGGCCGTTGAGCTGGCTGGGCAAACTCGGTGTGGCATTGTCGGTTGGCACCGTCGGCGGCGTGGGCATCAACACCGCCCATGAACTGGGCCACAAGCGAGACGAGTTGGAGCGATGGCTATCCAAAATCACCCTCGCTCAAGTCTGCTACGGGCACTTCTACATCGAGCACAACCGCGGCCACCATGTCCGGGTCGCCACTCCCGAAGATCCGGCGTCGGCGCGATTCGGGGAAACGTTTTGGGAGTTTTTGCCGCGCACCGTGTTCGGCAGCGCCCGCTCGGCGTTGAGTCTGGAGGCGACGCGGATTCGCCGGCAGGGAAAAAGCCCCTGGAACCCCGCCACGTGGCTGGGCAACGACGTGCTCTACGCGTGGGCCATCTCAGCCGTCTTCTGGGCGGCAATGCTCGCCGAGTTCGGGCCGGCCTTGATTCCGCTGATTGTCATCCAGGCGATCTACGGTGCCTCGTTGCTGGAATCGGTCAACTATCTCGAACACTACGGTCTCGTGCGTCAAAAGCTGCCCAACGGTCGCTACGAGCGGTGCACGCCCGAACACAGCTGGAACTCCGATCATTTGGTGACCAACCTGTTCCTGTATCACCTGCAGCGCCACAGCGACCACCACGCCAACCCACTGCGTCGCTATCAGGCGCTGCGCAGCTTCGACGGATCGCCGAACCTCCCCGCCGGGTACGGCGCGCTGATCGGGGTGACATATTTTCCGCCGCTTTGGCGAAAACTCATGGACCACCGGGTGATCGAGCACTACGACGGCGACATCACCAAGGTCAACATGCACCCGCGGCGCCGCGCCAAATTGCTGGCCCGCTACGGCGCGCCGGCATGATGCCCATCACCGCCGGAGCTGATGTCAGTACGCCTACGGGCATGCCGACCAGCTCCTGAGTCAATCAGCATGATTGCAAAACGTTGACGCCGTACCAGCCGCATAACAGCAGAGCAACCTCGACATCCAGGCGGTCGTCGATGATCGGCCGCCCCCGTCGCGCTACCGCGCGCTGCACCCGATACTTCACCGAATTGTGGTGCAGATGAAGTTCTTCGGCGGCCGCTTTGAAACTCGACCCGCAGCGCAGAAATACCCGTAACGTCGTGCGCAGACGTTCGTCGTTATCGGTCCGGCAGGCCAGCGGCCCGAGGACCTCGGCGACCCAGGCGCTAGCCGCATCAATGTTGGCGCCCAGCAGCGCCGCCATCGACAGGCCAGGGTCGCTGGCGGCGACGACTCGGGGTGCGTTCGGTCCCAACGCCAACGCAACTGTGCGAGCGTCTTGCGCCTGGAGATGCGAACGGTGAAAACCTTTGATCCCTTCCAAGGGTTTGCCGACGGCGATCCACGGGGCGTCGGGATGCGTCGCGGCAAACGCGTGGATTCGTTGCACACAGGCTGCCGCCTGGTCGGCCTCTAGGGGAATCCAGGCCCATCCCGTCAAACTGTCCACGGGAATGAACAACGGGCTCTCACGACTGTCGATCGATGCGGCGAATTGCTGAACACACCTCTCCAACGCCACCAGTTCGCGGCCGTCAATTGGCTTGTCGAACCACACTGCGGCGGCAAGGTGAATACGGCGTAGCGGATATCCAATGGCGTTGGTCAGCGCGTCGGCATCACTGTCACTACCGTCGAGCAACTCGCGCACCCGCAAGGCACGCATGCTGTTTCGGTTCTCCAGCCAACGGTCACGTTCTTCTTCGTATGCCGCGACAACTTGCTGGGATATTGAGTCGATGTAGCTAAACGTGGTCTCGGCGATGTACCCGAAGACTTCAAGGGCCAGTGGAGATTCGAGGTTGGCGTCGCGAACTTCACCAAGTATGGCATCGAGGACGGCCTTATGGCCGAGCCGATAGCCCCTTACCATGGCGTCAACGGACACCCCGCGCTGCGCCAAACGCCGCGCATGCTCGAGCGCGGCGGTCGGTGGTTCGACGTGCTCGACCGCGATGTTGTGGCGGATCACCGAAAAAGCTGTGTCGATATTGGTCTCGACAGTGTCGCGCAACAACTCGATCAACTGCGCGTCACCTTGCAGGTCGGGCACTTCTTCGAGCAACATCTGCTGAACCCCGCCGACGAGCTCTCCCAATCCGCCGGTCAGCCGCGCGATCACCACCGCCGCCGACTCGGCGACAGCAGCCTCATCGGTACAACAGCCCTGCTTCATACAACACGACCTTAGTTCGCTCACGGCATCACGACGGTGAGATCACCGAACGATCGTCGTGTTTCACCGCGCCGATTGCCCTCGGCCCCAAAACGTCTCCGTTCAGACGGCAAGGATGCGGGCAAAGCCAGTCCGAGAGCACTTCGCTACCCGGGCACGGGCGCAGTCAGTCAAGTAGGCGTCGACGGTTGACGTCGGCGGAATGCCTCAACACCACGCACTCGAGCGCTGCAATGATCCACTGCAGGCCCGTGAACCAGCGACGTGGCGGAACTTCCCAATCAACACCAAATCGCCTAGTAAGCAATATTATTGGTTGAGCGCACCGCGTGAACCACGTCAGATCCGAAGTCCGCCACTTCCCAGGACGCTGTCCAATTGATTTTATCCAGAAGTCACTTGATGCTCGGTGGGCCTGCCGATCCGCTGGGTACCGTCGGCGTCGAAGAGCTCCCTGGCCCAGTGATCGAGAACATCGGTGCTGTCCCAGTCGTCAGGGTGAAATCCGGCGCGCGTGTAGGAACGGAACCGCTGGACCGCTTCGGGGCTAAACATCGGGGAACGACGAAACTCCCGAAGGCTGGCTATCGTTCGTATGGGGTTATAGGCTGCACGGTCAGCCGCCATGGACCGAGTTGTCTGGACGATCAGCTCGGTGAACAAGATCACCGATGCGATGCGCATTCCCCACACCCGGGTGCGCTCTGTTCCCCCGATCGTGCGCAAGGCATCGAAAGCGACGGCCTTGTGTTCGGATTCTTCGAAAGCATGCCAGAGCAGGATGGGGCGGACCTCGGTGTCGCCGATCAGTTTCTGGGCCTCATCACTGGTCAAGATGATCTCGGCCAGTGTCGCCGTGTAGTGCTCGAGAGCGGCCGTGACAGCCAAGCGCAGGATGGGGGAGAACCGCTTCTCCAAGCGGTCGACCAACTTCTTGATGTGCTGATCGATCCGGTCGCTGGGATAGCCCATCTCTTGCAGGCGGTTGTTAAGCAGCCGATGCTGATGCCGATGGGTGGCCTCCTGTGCGATGAATCCCTTGATCGCCTCCTGAAGGTCAGGGTCGCTGATCTGATCACGGTAGTGCCGTACTGACCGGATAAAGAAGTCTTCTCCCTCGGGAAAGGTCGCCGATAGAGTCGAAATGAAGTGGCTCATCACCAAGTCGCCGCCGACGAAGTGCTGGCGGTTGGCGCCCGAAGGCAACGCAAAACGGACCCGGCGAGCCTTCGGCAGCACCCGTGCGGGCGACGATACGGACGACTGACTGCTCATTGCGTTGCTCCCGTCTCAAAGCGAACTATGAATGTGACGTTACACCTAGTCAGATGTGGATGCCAGACTGTGTCTGTGGGCGCTTCGGTGCGGGTGTACAGCGGAATGTCTGCAGAGCAGCGTCATCAGCGCCGCCGTGAACGGCTCATCGACGCTGCAATCGAGCTGATCGGCACCCAGGGCGTGGCCGCGGCCACCGTGACCGCGGTATGCGCCAACTCGCGCGTCACCTCACGCTACTTCTATCAGCATTTCGCCGACCGCGACGCGCTTTTGCGGGCGGTTTACCAGCAGGTTTATGCCACTTTCCATGAGGTTATAGTTCAAGCGATCCCCGACGCCGGCGCCACACCCGACGTGTTGGCCAATGCCCCAATCCGCGCACTGCTCACCATGATCGAAGACGATCCTCGCCTGGGCCGCATTTTATTCGTCGAGTCGGCAACCGAGCCGCTGCTGCGTGAGTTGCGCAGTGAACTGATGGCCGGCTTCGCCGACCTCGTGTTGCGTGAGGCCAGGCTTCGCCTTGACATCGCTGACTCGGCGGTGGGTGTCGCTCACCTGGCATCAACTCTTGGTGTCGGCGGATTATTCGAAGTCCTGCGTCGCTGGCTCGACGATGAACTCGATTTCACCACTGACGAACTTGTCGACCACTGCGCCGGCTTCCTGGGCAGCCTGGGCAGCTACGTGCTTCTGCAAAACACCGGCGACAGCACTGCTCGCGCGTGATCAAAGTTTTCGCGCGGCAGCGCCCACCTGGAGGTGTCGGCTGAGCGTACCGATTGTCACCGTGCCACCACACGAAAGAAACGTTTCACCAACCCAGACGTTTACCGTCGTCTCACCCGTGGTCACGAGGCAGTCTTCGTCGTGCGGTCGAGAAAGCCGGCGACGGCGGCGGTGAAGGCGTCGTTGTCGTCGCCTGCCACCATGTGGGCCGTACCGGAGACGTCCACAGCTTGGGCGTGCGGTACGACTTCGAGGAATTCATCGACTGACTGCTGCGATGTCACATCTGAAAGGGCTCCGCGCACCAGCAGTGTTGGTGCCCGCACGCGGCGCGCCCCGTCGACAAGCATCTCGCTGATCGCATCGAAGGTTTCGGCACCTGTCGCCGGATCGCCTTGCAGGAACTGGAAGTTGGAGTTGACGAAAGCTGGATCCCATCGCCAGACCCACCGACCGTCGTCGCGCTGCCGTAAGACTTTGCGGAGTCCGTCCACACTTTCGGGTCGAGCGCGGTGCGGGTTGTAGTCGGCGATGACGGTGGCTGCATCGTCGAGCGTGCCGAATCCGTCGGGGTGGGCGGTCATGAAGGACACGACGCGGCGTGCGCCGTGTAATTGCATCCGCGGGGTGATGTCGACGAGGACAATAGCTGCCCAGAGCTCGGCCGGTGCCTGCAGGTGAGCGCCCAAGATAGTCAGGCCGCCCAGCGACGCGCCCACGACGGCTGGCGGGCAGTCGAAACGCGCTTGGTCGCGCACCGCAAGCAGATCGGACGCGAGCGCGTCCAGGTCGTAGTTTCCGTTGCGATCCCAGCTGCTATCGCCGTGGCCCCGGGCGTCGTAGGCGACGACTGTGTAGCCACGGGCGTGTAGCCGGCGGGCTGTGCGCGCCCAGGCCTGACGGTTTTGACCGCCGCCGTGAAGCAGGACGACGGCCCCGCGAGCAGAGTCATGACGGTAGCAATCCGCCATCAAGGTGAGATCGTTTTCGGTGCGGAATTGTGTCAACGTGAAGGTCATCGGCACAAATATCTGTCTTGTCTCGTCCCGGCGGCGCCGGGATTGGGTTCTGTGGTCACGCTGCGCTGTGACGCGGGCTGACGACGGTCACCGTCCCTTGAGCGGCGCACACTACTCGCTCGTCGTTGATGATGTCGATTCTGGCGACGCCGCTGCGCTTTCCCAGCGCGATGATCTCGGTGACGGCGACACACACCCCCCGCGACACGGGCTGCAGCAAGTTCAGCTTGAACTCAGTGGTCGCGACCCAGGATCCGGCGGGAATCACCGGGTAGAAAACCGCCCCCAAGCAGTGGTCAACCATCGCCGAGAGGCATCCGCCGTGCAGATTGCCAAACGGAGTCAACAGGTCCGCCCGAGCTTCCATCTCGACGACCAGTCGTCCGGGGCCGAACTCGCTGTGGCGGAAACCCAAGTAATGGGCAAGCCCGCCGGGGGTCGCCGTCATGGCCTGTAAGTCCTCGGCGATCTGCGGATTGAACTGCTCGAACTCCACGGTCAACGCTCCTTCCCGATCGGTGATGACCCGATCCTGAGATGAGACATTACTCTGTAGTTGTTGCATCAACGCACGGTTCGGCCTTGAGCAGCGCGGGAAGCAGGAACCGTCGTAAGAATGCTTCGAGGCCTTCGGGGCTGCGATGTCTGGGGCCGCGCACCGAAATCAGACTGAGAATCGTTCGCAGAATCCATTCGGCGGCATCGTCGAGGGACACCCCGGGTTCAAGTTGATCCCAGTGCACAGCGAAGAGGGGGCGAAAGAACTCGGCGACAAGATCGAACAATGCCACCGACGTTCCCGCGGCCAACCCGATCCCGGCGAGCTCGTCGTCACTGCCGAAGAGCAATCCGATGGTCGGCTCACGGCGAGCCGCACGCACGGTGACCTCGACGAAATCGATGATCGCCGAGCCTAAATCGGTGTGCCCGGTGATCCGGCGGCTAATCCGCTGCAAGTAGCGTTCGGCCGCCCGCAAGATCACACCGGAGACCACAGATTCGCGATTAGGGAAATGGCGGTACACCGTGGCGCGCGATATCCCGGCACGCCTGGCGATGGCCTCCATCGTGGTGCCCGCCAGTCCGGTCTCCTCCAAGCACTCTTCAGCAGCGTCGAGCAGCCGATCTCGCGCTACTGCGCGCTTTTCTGCAGGCGCCAGGCCCCAACTCAACGATTTCTTTGGCACAGCGCAAGTATCCCGCCTCGACCACAGTCGCAGTGGCGAACCCAGCCAGTTGCCTCACCGAAACCTTATGCGACAAGTTCGGGGTCATGTTGCACCCGAAAGTGACGACGATAGTCACCAAACGGCCACAGGCCGCCGCCGCTACTCCAGCGCACCGGCCGTGTTGTCCGCTGCCGGGATGCGACCACCGGTTTGGCGGGCGCTCACCGAAGCCACGTTGTCGAGCAGTCGCCGGGTGGCTCGGTCGATGCGGTCTCGGGTCTGCGATGCGGACGCGCGCCCGCCGACGAAGGCGGTGATGTTGGCCACCCAGATGGCGGCGATGACTTCTGCGACCCGCCGATCTAGGTCACTTGGCTGGCCGCCGCCCAGGGTGGCGGCCAGCAGGTGTTCGATCATCGCTGCCGCCTCGTTCACCGCGGCCGCGGCGGTGCTGTCGACGACACAGAAAGCCTTGGTCATGGCCTCGGTGAGCAGCGGGGCGCGCTGCCAGCGGTCATGCAGATCGCTGGTGAGCTGCGCCAGTCGCCGTTCGGGTGTGGCGGCACTGGTAGTCCCATCGCGGGCCTCCTCCAAACGGTGGAACTGACGGACCAGCGCCGAGGCCAGCAGGTGGTTTTTGGACGAGAAGTAGCCGTAGAGCGTGCCCACGGCGATACCCGCGCGCTCGGCAACCGCCCGCATCTGCACGGCTCTATAGCCACCCGTGGCGGCCAGCGTCAGCACCGCATCCAGTATCTCCTCGCGCCGATCCGTCGTTCGACCCGAACGAGCAGCCCCCGATCGACGCGCCGACGAAGAGTGCTCTACCGGCGCGACGGCCCCGAAGACGCCCGGAGCGTTCACCGCGCGGGGTCGGTGTGGTCGGCGCTGCTGCGAGCCAGCTGCTCCAGCAGGCCACCGGATCCGGTCATGTCGCCATGGGCGGCGAAGTGATCGGCGCTGACGATGATGAACACCGCCTGCGCGGTAAACCGGGTGAGCCCGTCGGCGCCGGTGCCGGTGGCGCTGACGTGCAGCGCGCGCCCGTTGTGCGAGCTGATGTGGGCGGTGACGCGATGCGGCTGCCCGAGCGGCACCGGTAGCAGATACTCGACGGTCAGGCTGCGCGTCACCGCTGGTGTGCCGGTAATCCACAACGTGAATCCCAGGACGTCGTCGCACGCCGCGGCGACCGCGCCGCCGTGGGCCAGCCCGGGTGCGCCGACGTGGCGTTCGGTGAAGGTCACATCGGCGTACACCGTGTCCGCGCTTCGATACACCACGAGGTTCAACCCATCGGGGTTGTCGGGGCCGCAACCCATACAGTTGCGGGTGTGACAAGGCAGCCGCTCAGCAACCGGCGCCCCGATGGTCGGGGCGTCAATTCGGGCTTGATCAGGCTCGCACATCATCGCACCTTCAGTACCCATAGTTTCGTTACGCTACGATTAGTAGCACAAGCGGGCCAACACAGCATTGCCCCCAGCCAATTCGTGCGGTGAGGTGACGACGTGAACGCCCATCGAGCACTGGTGGACGACGACAGCGATGATGTCGACCCCCGCCGAACTCGGTCGCGCAACCGGTTGCTGGACGCGGCGGCCGCCCTGCTCAGCAGCGGTGGCATCGAGGCCGTCACCATCGACGCGGTCACCAAAGCCTCCAAAGTGGCCAAGACCACCCTGTATCGCCACTTCGGTAGTTCGTCGCAGCTGATCGTGGCCACTTTCGAGAGGCTGCTTCCCCAAGTCGCGCCGCCAGCGCCGGCGCCAGGGACGCTTCGCGAACAACTCATCGACTTGCTCACCCGTCAGGCGATCCTGTTCGCCGAGGCGCCGCTACACGTCACGATGCTGGCCTGGATCGCCTTGGGACCCACCGTCACCACTGACCGCACCGTCGACGAGCACGCCTCAAAAGTGTTGCGGGCACGCGTTATCGACCAATACCGACAGCCCTTCGACGCCATCCTGCAAGGCGCCGACGCAAAAGCTCAACTCGACGAATTCGACCCGCAGTTCGCACTGTGCCAGCTCGTCGGACCGTTGGTGTTTGCGCGAATGACCGGCCTGCGCGCGATAACCGCCGACGACTGCGCCCGTCTGGTCGATGACTTCCTCGCCATCCACCTCACTGGCGACACATCACCCGGACCCAAACCGGCGGATCCAAAGACGCCACCCAAACGAACTAAGCACACCAACACCCGCAATGAGCAGCGCAGAAGCGCGTTGACGCCCGAATCCAGATGACCGTCGTGGCCCGGGCCCGGCGAGACTCTCTTGGTGCCGCGCCCCAGAATCGAGCGGTTGGCGCGTTCCTAAACCCGCGTTATCGCGTTCTCAACAGGTTGAGCTCACCCCAAGGACCAGCCAGCAGAACGTTTTAGCCATGTCCCCCAGCGGAAGCCGGCGGACTTAAGGATGGTGTTGGTTCCGTCGCCGCGCGTGGTCCCGTGCACGAGAGTTCCTTCGGCGGCGGTGTGAATGATCTGGATGGTCATGATGGCTCCTCTGTTCTTTGGGGTGGCTTAGATGGCGTAGACGGCGGCGACTAGGACGTGCGCGCAGTAGTGCGTGGCGGTGATGCGGTACCACCCGGTGAATGTGGCATCGGTGGTGACCGCCGACGCGTGGTCGGCGTGATCGCAGCAGAACCGGTCGTTGTGTGACGACGCGGCGATGATGGACGCCGGTTGGCTGCAGCACGGCACATCGCAGTAGTGCGTCCGGTTGAGAACCCAGTTGATGGTGTCGTGCTCGACGATGGTGGTCATGACCTTGTCCCTTTCGGTTGGTGATCGGCTGGTTGCCGGTCAGCTCAGGGAGCGGTCATTGAGGGGGCGGCCGTGTTGTCCACCCGGGAGGCGGGGTGGCGCCGGCGGATTTGTCGCCCTGCGAGCGCCGAAGAAGCGAGCTGTGTTGGGCGGCAAATGTCCTCCGCCGCCGGCACCACCCCAGCCGGGAGGGTTGACTGCGGCCGACACCGAAATAGACTCAGCGACCTGCTGACGGCAAAAGTGAGATTCCTTTGAACCTGGCCACCGCCAGAGCGCCCACCGCAAAGGTGGGCAACCGGCGGCCGCACCTAGTGCGC
>NZ_JBYCLA010000114.1:0-8851 GCF_057473665.1 Mycobacterium sp. TH-M25 | reverse complement strand
CGATCACGGGTTTGCCCTTCCGATCGACTGCGAGGGGTGCAGAGTCATCCTCCGCAGCCATCGCCTTCATCACGGCATCGACCAAACCGACCGGGGCTTTCAATCCGGTCGATTTCGCGGCCTCCGGGAACGCCTTCGGGAGGTCGTTCCAGGGGGTGCCGTCGAGGGAGCGCAGGATCGCGGCGTGACCCTCGGTGAAGTCGCGGCGGCTTCGCAGTGGCTCAACAAGTTCGTCGTTGAAGCGCGTGGCGAAACGCGCCTGCTTGTACACGGGAACGTCGCGGAACATGAAGTCCTCGGGAGTCATCACGCGAGAGATCGCAGGGTCGGCCTGATTGAACGCCTTGTACGCCTCCATCAGCGTTTTCCGATGGTTCTTCCCCATCTCGCGGCGCTTGTCACCCATGGGTTTCCGCAGGGTATCCCACTGACCCGATCCGTCGATCAGCTGGATCTTGCCCTTGCGCTCAGGGTCCTTATTCGTGTCGAGGATCCAGACGTACGTCGCGATACCGGTGCCGTAGAACATGTTCGTGGGCAGTGCGACGATTGCGTCGATCAGGTCCTCCTCGAGGAGCCACTGGCGGATCGAGTTCGGCCCGTTGTCGCTGTTGAACAACGGCGATTGGTTCGAGACGACGGCTGCTCGGCCGCCCTGACCGTTCTTCGCCGCCGGGCTGAGCTTGGAAGCGCAATGAGCGAGGAACAGCATCTGACCGTCACTGGTACTCGGCAGCCCGTGGCTGAATCGCGAACCGTGAACTTTTGCCTGTTCCTTGACCGCCTTCTCGTCCGCCTCCCAGTCGTTACCGAACGGAGGATTGGAGAGCACGTAGTCGAAGGTCTGATCCGCGTACAGATCCTCGATGAGGGTGTTGCCCTGCTTGATAGCGTCCGGTCGGCCGCCCTGGTTCAGCAGGTCGGCTTTGCCGAGGGCGAACGCCGACGGCATGAGTTCCTGCCCGTAGAGCGTGACGTCGATCTTTCCGTTCATCCGCTTGAGCGCATCCTGCGCGACGAGCAGCATGCCGCCGGATCCGGCTGTGGGGTCGTAAATTGAACGCAAGGCACTCTCACCCGCAAGGCCGTCGTCATCGTTGGTGATCAGGATGTCCACCATGAGCTTGATCGCATCGCGCGGGGTGTAGAAGTTACCCGCGGCCTTGCCCTTCTTGTTGAAGGCCCGGTACATCACGTCCTCGAAGACGTCGCCCATGGCGGTGTTCTCGAGTTGTCCTGGTGACAGGTCGAGCTTCGAGAAGTGCTTCACCACTGACAGGAGGCGGTTGGCGTCGGCGAGAACCTTCGCGCGGCGGTTGAACTCGAAAGAGGTCCAGATGTCGGCGATGTTGTTCGAGAAACCGTCGATGTAGCTCTGCAGGGATTTGGCCACGTTGTCGTCGACCGACGCAATCGTCGCGAGGTCGAGCGGTGAGACGTTGTAGAAGCTCAGCCCGAACTTGTCCTTCACCGCGATGTCGATCAGATGTGGCGGCATCCCGGCAAGTGAGGCAACGAACGCAGTCACCTCCTGCTTGGTGTCCGCGAGCATGCACTCCAGCCGGCGGAGCACCGTGAACGGGAGGATGTAGTCGCCGTAGTCCTCCTCGTCGACTATGTGTCGGAGGTACTTGTCGGCCGTGTCCCACACGATCCGTGCGGTCGTCGTATTGTTCGCTGCGTCAGCCAATGTGTTGCCCTCGATCGGTCCCGGTCACCCGTCAGAATGTATCGGAAACGTTACATCGAGGTTGGGGTATTCGAAGAGATTCCACTGCTGCATGTCGCGCAGCGGTGACTACGGCGAGGCGAGTCGCTGGGCGGTGACAACCGCCAGGTCAGATGTCTATGTCTAATACCAGTTTCGCTCCGGTGCGCCGCATCATCTCGAACGGGTCCATGTACGTGGCACCGATCGCGGTGCAGGCATCGGGGATCTTCACCCGCTTACGCGAGTTCGGTTCCGGGAGTTCGTGGGTCACCAGGACGTGATTGTGGCCACGAGCATGGGCCACCAGTTGATAGTCGGCCTGGTTGCCAGTGAACGCCGCGAGTGCAGCTGGGGTGAACGGGCGAGATACCGCCCACGCGGTGAGCGCTGGAAAATGTGCCGTCGTGTCCTGATCGATCGGCTGGAAGAAGGAACCGTTCGTCTTCGCCCACTCCGCCAGTTCATCGTTGCCGTCAACCAACTCCTTGCGGACGGCCTCAATGCTGCCCACCTCGCCGGCGGCGTGGGCATTTTCAAGCCACTCCCAGAACCCGGGTGCGATGTCGAAGGCGTAGTAGCGATTCTTCGCGTCGATGAGGACGTTCGCATCAACCAGGTACATCAACCGACCCCGATCTCGTCAGCGAGGCGGGCGAAGGTCTCATGCTTCTTGGTCCCGAGCAGGTTGAAGGCATCCCGGAAGCTTGTATCGCCCTGGTAGGTGCTGGTGACAACCGCGCGGGCGAACTGGCGGCTCAGGCGTAGCGGCTGGGTGTTGTAGTAGTTCCCGCCGGAGTTCTCCCCGCGGCGACGTTTCGCCAACTCGATGACTGCATCCCTCTCCGCCTCGTACCGCTCCCGGTAGTCGTCCCATTCGAGGAAGCGTGCATCGAATAGGCGCTTGAGGATCACCAAAGTGCTCACGCGGTACCGGCGCGCCAGGCGGGCCAGCTCCTGGGGTGTGGGCTCGCCCTGATAGTCGCGGCGGAGTGCGGCCAGCGGGACCAAGACCTCTGCGGCGACATGGTTGCACCACAACTCGTCGGACACGCCCTCGCGCACCATCATCGCGGCGTCGGATAGGGCGCTGCCGCCGAGCCAGACATGGCCGAGTTCGTGAATCAAGGTGAAGATCTGCGCCGCCTTGGTGTCGGCACCGTTGGCGAAGACCAGCGGAGCGATCGGATCGGAAAGTGCGAAACCGCGGAACTCCTCCGGGTCCAAGGCACGGTGCGTGTCACCGCCGACGATGCCGTTCACCATCACGAGCACACCGATGGCTTCGATGCGGTCGATCAGTTGCCGTAGCGCATCGTCGGAGTTGGTGAACACGGCACGTTCGGTCAGGTCAAAGTCGATGGCCTCGCGGATCGCCCGCGCTGCGTCGGCGACTGGCGTGTCGGTGGTTGCGGAGCCTACGAACTCCAACTGAGGGGCGCCGTGGTCAAGGGCGTAGTCGCGGTACCACTCCTGTCGGGTCTGACAGATGTAGATCGTGTCCAGCAGGTCGACGGAAGGGCGGGGCACCCTGGCGTTGCCGACCGTACGCATGTCGGGGATGGGCATAGGCTCGTTCGGCGGTTCAGGTAGGAACAGCAAGCCGAACGGGGTATGGGTCGCCTGCGCGAAGCTCTCCAACTGCTTGAGGGTCGGCTGACGCTCACCGCTCATCCACTCGTCGAGCTTCGGGGCGCGGCGTTGGGTGGTCTCGTCGTCCCAGCCAGCACGCTCGACGGCCCACTCCAGGAGGCTGGGGGCGACACTGATACGTACTACCACGGTGCCCGCCACCTCCTTCCGTGCACGGTGTCAGTGTGCCGCAGCCGGCGTACCGGGGCATATCGACCCCGCCGATGAGATTCAACCGATACGGCCGACTCAGAAGTCTTGGTCCACCCGGCGGAGGATGTTCGCCAGCACGATCACCGAGTCTGCCGAGATCCCGGCCTCCCGCCGCGAGGGTTCTGTGGAGTGCTTCACGCTATGCGCCAGCTCGATCGTCTTGACCACGACGCCTCGGATCGCTTCGTTGTCCTTCCCCGTCAGGGAGTCCTCGACGTAGCGGCTAATGCGGAGTTTCGTCTTGTCGGGCGAGAGTTCGGTTTCCCCGTCGCGCACGTGAAGCGCGGGGTCGTACACCGTGCGGCTGATGGCCTGCAGCACGGCAACCGAACGGTTTCCCACGTCCCGGTAGTCCTGAGTCGTGGCAGCGCTGCGGAAGCGGCGACGCAGCTCCGTCAGCTCGACGTCTACCTTTGACCACCCAGTCTTCGCGTGCGGCGACACTGCCTCTGCGTTCACCGCGCGAAACTGGGCCTCTTCAAGCTTGTCGAGCTGCTGTTGCACCGGGCCGAAGAACTCCTCCAGCAGGACGCGGCGGGCCTGCCAGGAATAGGCGCAGTCATTCTTGACCCAATGGGTCTTGAAACTCCCGAAGTTCCGCCATGGGAAGTCAAGCTCGATGCCGACACGTTGCAGCGTTGCCTTTAAGGCGCGTTGCGTCAGCGCGATCTGTTCCTCGTCGAGGCGGGTGGCGCCGTCCGTCCCGCACGCCTTCAGCTCGTCCCAGACGAGACCCGTCAGCGCGATCGCGACGTCTAGGTCATCGACGCCAGCCACCGGTCCGAGCCGCAGTTGGCCCAACAGGTCGGCGCGCAGCTCGGTGGTCGGCGAGCCCCACCCGTCCGGCTCTGTGCCGACGGCGAAGAAGTCGTCCTGGATCATGGTCGCGACGGTACTGCTTTCCACTGACATCTCCGTCGTTGTAAGCGGTGGAGCGCACTCGGGCTACGCGGCTCCGAGCGCTTGCTCAACGAGCACTGAGAACACGAAGTGCAGGTGCGCCGACGCGCGACGTCGTGGTTGCTTGTCGGACCTAGCTTTTACCCTTTGAAGATTGCGGACGAAGCGATCTTGGCGTCGATAGACGTGCTGCTCGATGAGAGGAATGTCCACCGATGGGTAAAGGTGCTCGACTTCGTAGGGAGCGCGCGGAGAAGGGCGAGCGGGCAGCCGCGCGACCGATTCGAGGTCTCTTCGGGCTGCAGCCGCAGGGCGGACCTTTCGGGGCAGCCCCGAGGTGGAAACAGCCGAGCACACCCGACGAAGCGATCACTCAAATGATGCAGTTCATGAAGTCGATGCCGCAGTTGATTGTCTGCGGGCGCCTGGGTCTGAAACCACTAACGGACCTGCAACGGCGCGAGTTGCTTTCCGGTGCTGACCTTTTCGAAGCACTCGAAACCGTCGCCCGGCTTCAGGGACGTTGGGACGTCGCATTCACCACGACTCAGCGCCCGGACCTCGTCGAGGCCGAATTCCTCGGTGAGGGAAAGGGCGAGGCGTGCAGGCGGGCACGCAAGCGAGTGACGGAACACCACGACCTACTGATCTCACCCCGAGCGACCGCACAGTTGCAGCGGGAGATCATCGAATACGCGTCGGTGGACGAGACGGCTGAGTCGATCGATCGCAACACGCTGGTGCATGTTCTGTTGTCGATCACTTCCGAGCAGAACAGTAGTCCCGAGTTCGCTGGCGATGTACCGACACCGGACGAGATCGCCACGTTGGAGCGCGAGATACCGAACATGGGTTTGGAGGAGATGCTCGAATACGCGAAGAAGCTCATCCCCGACGAGGTCGCGTCGAACCTCTACAACATGCCTTCGAAGTACGAGATGGTGCTGTCGAACACCCACGACCTGTGGTTTGCGCCGTGGGCTGAGACGTCTAAGGCGACCGGCCTTGGTGCAACACCCGCCGAAGCATTCAAGATCGGCACCGGCGTCGAGCTCCTTGGCCTGCTACGTCTCGGCCACCGCATCGTCAAGCGCAGCAGCGGCGACCACCAGGTCAGATTCACCCGCGACGAGCTGGTCTCCGACGGGGTATCCGACGCGGCGATCGATTATCTGATCAAGCACATGGCTCTGACGCTAGAGGGGTACAGGAAGGCGCTGGCGGCGGACCGCGAAGCGGGCGACATCGCGCACCAGCGGTTCACCTTCACGCAGTACCCGTTTATTGCCCTCGACGCGGACACAGTCATCATGATCCGTCACCAATGGGCGATGGAGCGTCTCTGCGGACAGACGCTGTACCACGAAGCGTGGTATGCCCTCGGCAGTCAGTCGAGCGGTCTCGGGAACCGCTTTAAAAGCGCTATGAACGATGCGTTCGAGGTCTTTGTCGGCGGCATCCTCCACCGGACTGCCAAGAAGGGCAAGGGAATACAGAAGATCGTCGATGAGTCGGATATGCAGGTCGCGTGGAAGGAAAAGAAGGACGAGACACCTTCCGTGTGTGACTGGATGCTGCTAGGTGAAGGTCACTGCGCCGTCATCGACGCTACAAATCACGCCGTGAAAGCTGACGCCGCGCAGGGGCTGGCGACCTTCGACGAGTACGCCGCCGACATCGACAAGATCTACGTTGAAGGCAAGTTCAAGCAGCTGCTGTCGACGATCGACCTGGCGAAGAAACACGGTGGCTGGGATGGCGAGGTAGTCGACGGCGACACGAATTTCGTTCCGCTCGTTGTCTTACCTGACACCGGCGTACCTACCGGAATCATCACAAACTTCGACATCATCGAACGAGGCCGCAAACTCTTTGGACACCTGCAACCGCATGTGTACCCGCCAGGGCTGATCACCGTCTCGGACGTTCAACTGCTCGAAGGAATGGCCGATTTCGCGTTGAGCTTGCCGCAAGGTGCCGGCGACGACCGGAACATCATGAAGCTGCTCGCAGGGTGGCGTCATGCAGTGATATCGCAAGGCGTTTCTTCCCTGCAGATCTTTTTGCACCGCCGCGGCTTCCCGCTGCCGCTTAGCAGGCACATCTTGGGTAACAGTCGCAAGGTGATGAAGTTGCTCGACGCAATTTAGGCATTGGTGCGGTCGGATTGGTGGTCACGCACGGACAATCGACAGCGCCACTGAGAGTTGCAATGCGAACGCTGGCCCGTCGTTGACCAGCGCATACCCGCCGGCCAGTCCACCTTGATTGCAGAGCGCTCGTCGTCGTCGCACTCGCCGGTGTTTCACCACATCGGTTTGGCGGTCGACGCGCGGAACCAGGCGGGAGGCCGTGCGTGGCACTACAGCGGTGGGGAAGCGACTGGTCGAATCGCCATAAACCGCTTGGCTCCGTGACCACCGCCGCACGATCCGCCGGGCCGCCACGTACGCGTCCTGAGCAACCTCGACGACAGTGACGGCTTTCTTGAGGCCGTAGACGCCCCAGAATCGGCCAGGGCCGCGTCCGGGTTGCTGCCACGGTTCGGGCACTATGTGCTGATATTCTTTGTCGCCGTGCAGGTTTGGTGATGAGTGCTTGGTGAAGTAGATGGCCAGCCGCTTGGGGTCGCAGGCCTTCAGTCCATCGCGCACGTCGATGGCGGTGCCGGCCAGCCGGTGCCGAGCCTTCTGCACTGGGTCGGGATGGTCGACAACCTCAGCCCACGTCTCGGACAACCACTGCGCGAAGCCGCGACCCGAACGGCCTGGTGATATCGGCGGCGTCATCCACAGGTGGATGTGGGGTGCGCCGCGCCGCTGGAACTCCAGTTTCCAGATGTAGCGGGCCGGTTCACCGTATTCGCGTTGGAAGCGTTTGCGCCACAGCATCATATGGCGTTTGACGCTGGCCCCGTTGGGGGCGACGGTTTCCCAGTCTCCGGGGTAGGTGAGCGTGACCATGGCGGGAACCCGACCGGATTCCACCAGCGGGCTGTAGTCGAGTTCGGCGAAGGTGCGGCACATTGTCGACCGTGATTTGCGGGACCACTCTGTGATGACAGCGCCAGCGCCGCGCTGGTCGGCCGCCGAATTGCTCCGTCGTGTCGAAGACACGACGGCCTGATCATCGTTCCCGGCTGCGAAGGCGAGATCGTTCCTCACTTGTAGCTTCGCGTCGTCAACGTCACGTTGGTGATGACCGACGGCCCGTTCTGCTGTTTTCTCGGCCCGGACAGGATTGCTCCATCCGAGCCGCACGACACCGGGGCCGATGGAGATGCGGAACCGTCCGGATTCGGGTTCGGTACCTCTACGCTCAGGACCGCAGGCCCACGGTGTCGCTGGCTCGAACAATGTTGCAGCCGCGGTGACCATCTCGGGGCTGGGGAACCGCAGTTCCAATGCGTCGATCGCCCGCAGCTCGCCGGTCGCGAGCCCGTCGTCAACTGCGTCGCGGACATTTTCGGCACATATAACAAGCCCGCCGGCGAACGCCGGGTCGAGGCTGGGTGCCTCGGTCGACGTCCGGCCGACCGCTGCCGCTCTCCCGCCCTGCGGCCTGGCGGCCTCGGGCGCTCGCGACCTCCCGTCAACCGAGGCCCCGGCTGAGCCGGGCTCAAAGGGCGGCTGTTCGGATGCCGATGTCGCGCCGTTCGTCGACGGTGTCGAGGCGGTGGCTGATGATGCGATGCTGGGCATCGGGGTGTCTGCTCCCCGGAGGCCCCGACGCCGCCCACAACGCAAGCGGCGACGCCGAAGCTCCTGGTCGGGAGTGCGGGCACCGTGTCCGGTCTATGTCCGTTCGTCGGACAGACTGAATACGTCAGCGCAGCTCAATGCGGCGCATACGACGCACAGACGCAGATAAACCGCAGGTCAGTGGCTATCCTGCCCGCCTGAAAAGCGGAAGGTCGGCGGTTCGATCCCGCCCCTGGCCACAGGGTCGGTGGCGATGCGATCGCGCCATACCGAGCGATCCGCCCAATCCAACGTGCAAGTTTCCGTCGCTACATTTCCTCCTGCGCGTTCAACGAGGGCTCCGGGGCCTGCCCTGCTGGTCAGCCAGGTCGCTGCGCATCTCCGCCAGCAGCGGCTGCAGGATCTCGGCGACCTCGCCCATCTTGTGCCGTGTCACCAGCAGGTCGAGGATCTGTTCCAGGGTCTGTGGCGGGTTGGGGGTTGGTCCGGCGATTCGACATCTCGCGCAAGGCACGCACTCCTGCGTGCGGATGCGCGGAGACGGTGTTGGCGGCGAGCTGAGGGCAGCGCGATACACAGGGACAAGTTTTTCAGACCCCTTCGGCAGGTCAACGCTTGCGTTTCGCCTTGGCGAGCAAGGCGGCGACCTCGTCGGCGTCGGCATCCGCGAACTCCGCTGAGCTCTCGGTGATGAACC
>NZ_JBYCLA010000113.1:0-7167 GCF_057473665.1 Mycobacterium sp. TH-M25 | reverse complement strand
TTATGCGCATGACCGACGCCGATAGCCTGATCGCGATGGACTGCTTCAACGCCGCTCAGACGGCACGCGAGCCGGTGACCGTTGCGCTGGCGCGACGGGTGGTCGATAAGCTGCTTACCCACCCCACCGAATGCGACTGCGGACACTGTGAAGCGGCAGCGATCGCCCGAGTCGGCGATGCCTGCAACATCGCCGCGAACTGGCAACGCGTGGTGGCGTTGGTCCCGCGCCGCGCGGCCCACTGAAGCCGATCTCAGCTGCTCGAGGCGCAGCGACAGTCCATCGCCCCGTCGGGTCAAAAACCGTCTAACCGGCGCTCTGCGCTTGCGCCATCGCGTTGGGGACCTGCTCGGGACAGTGCTGACGAATCGTGGTGCCGGTCAAGGCGCCGGCGTTTGTCGCGCTGTATCCACTCGCCTCGAGCGTCGTCTCGATCGAAGCCAGGCTGGTCCCGTTCCGCAGCGCGGCACAAATGTCGTAGCGAGCGTCGACGGTGCCGGCATGGGCGGGTGCGGCAAGCGTCAGCATCGCAATCGACGCGATTCCGGCTGCCAGAAGAGGAAGACGCATGCTGCTGTGATCGCGGGTTGTGTTGTGCCTCATGCCAGCCTCGCAAGTCTTGAGATTGAGTAGCCGTTGCCAGCCATCAACATCAGCACCATCCGAGGACTGCCCGATTCGGCGCGATCGTGACTCAACTCACGTCAGAGCACCCATTCGGCGCCTCTGGGCGCATAAGCTACGATACGCACGCTTGCTGAGAGACCCGGCTATGACGAGGTTTCTTCGCCGCCCGGCCGCCGCTAACGTCGTGGCCGGCACGCCGCCGCCTCCCCCTCCGCCGTGGGCACAACACATCCAGCCCTAGTGCGACGAAGGTTCCCAGAAATGGTTCTGGGCCGGGATCTGACGACCTGAGAACGACCTCGAGACGCATGCTCCGACAGCTATAGCTTGCGCACTCCGCGGATGACTTTCGCGAACGGGCCACCGGCGGTAAGGCCGCGACGAAGACTCGGCTGCAAAGTGCTCAGGTTCAGCAACACCGGGTAGTTCAGCCCGTGATCGCGCCAGTCCGCCAACTGGTCCACGATCTCGTCGTGAGTACCTTGCAGGCAGGCGTCTTTGAGCAATGACCGCGGAACGTTCGAGGTGTACTGCAGCACCGACTCCTCGTCGAAGACCTGCGGGATGATGTCCTGCGAGCCGGTGAAGTCCTCGCCAAGCGGGTGCGAGACACCGTGCCGCTTCCACAACGCTGCGGGTGCGTTCAACGCGAAGGTCTTCATCGCGGTCGATTCCAGCGCATCGTCGATCTCCTGGCGGCTACTACCGGTCACGGTGAAGAAGAGGATGGCCGCACCGATCGACAACGGATCCCGGCCGGCATCGGAGGCCGCGGCACGAACCGCCGTCAGGCCGCGCGCGTACTCAGCAGGCGAAAAGACCGCGGCGGGAAACCACGTGTCGGCGTAGCGGCCGGTGGCGCGCAGCATCCTGGGCCCGTGTGCGGCAATCCAGATTTCCGGCCATCTCCCCCGATACGGCCACAGCTCGAACACCGCGTTGTGCAGCGGGAAAAACGGCGAATCACGAGTCACGAGTTCTCCACCGGAATTCCACAGCGCCCGAATCGTCGCCATCGCTTCCTCGAACCGCGCCACCGGCCGGGACCAATCCACGCCGTAGGGCTCGTTGCCCTCGCGCTCACCGGTCCCGATGCCGAGAATCGCCCGGCCCTTGGTCAGCAGGTGTAACGTCGCGGCCGCCTGCGCGGTAACCGCGGGATTGCGCCGGCCGGTATCGGTCACACCGACACCAAGGCGCATGCGCCCCAAACGGTTTCGAGCGGCCAAATGCCCCAGGACAGTCCACGGTTCGAGGTTGGCGTCGACTTTCGGAGTCAGTCGCGCGGCACCGATGTATTTCGGCTGCGCCATCGCTCGCGGGAACAGTGAATTCAGATGATCGGCCAGCCAGAACGAATCCGCGCGTGCGGCCACCGCCGAAAGGTAGCTACCGCGCGTCACCGCCATCGGCGAGAAACGCATAGGCAGCGCCTGCGCCGCCAATCCGACCTTCACAGCTGGGCCCCCCGACAGCCGTCGACTACTGCTAACCGCCCGATGCTGCAATCCCCCCGTCTGGGGGCTGGGACGCGTTGGCACCGGCGTTGAACTGCTGCACGTACTGCGGGCAGTAAGCACTTAACGCAATCGCGGTGAATTTGGCGGCACTTACAGTGCTGATCCCCGAATTCTGTTGCTGCACAAGTTGAACGACCTGCAGACCCGATTTCCCCCGCGATATCAAGGCACACGTCGAGTGTCCCGCCGCGACGGCATTGCCGGGATCGTTGAAACTGATGTCGGCTTTGGCCAGCGCATCGACAAAGCTCGCGTCGACGCTAGGATCGGCATGGGCCGGAATCGCCATACTCAGCGTCGACGCAATGCCAAGGACAACCAGACGGCGCCTCATCACCGGTCCATCATCTCCGATCCCGGTGCCGCAGTCGACTTCGGGCTGTCACCGGCCGGGCGGCAGGTACTGCGGGCGATAAGTGATTCGTGCGATCACCAGCCGGAAAGCCATCGCAACATCGTCACGCGTTTTGCCTCGCTGTTCGCGGTCACCGAATCGCCCCATCGGTTCGGGCGCCCCTGACAAGATCACACGATGAGCGAAAGAATCGAAGTCCAGCGCATGATCGCCGCCCCGCCCGCCGAGATTTTCGCGGTCCTCTGCGACCCGCAGGGCCACGTCGCCATCGACTCGTCCGGCATGTTGCAGGACGCCGACGGCGCCTCGGTCGCCGCGGCCGGTGACAGTTTCGTCGTGCACATGGATCGTGAAGCCCTCAACGACTTTCCCGACCTCGGCAGGTACGACGTGACCGTAACGATCCGCGAATTCGAACAAGACCAGCTGATCTCCTGGACCGTGCTGGGTCGGATCCGGCCGCAGATCGGCCACGTTTACGGCTACCGCCTAGAACCCGGCCCGGACGGCGAAGGCACCCTGGTCACGTCGTTCTACGACTGGTCGCAGATCGATGCGAAGTGGCGCGATGCCGCGATCTTTCCGGTGATCTCCGAAGGGGCGCTGCGGGCGTCGCTGGGCATCCTGGATCGCACGGTCCGCCGGGGTTACCCGAAAGCCTGACTGGGCGATCCTGACTTGGGCGATGCGGTGATGGCCGCCGTAGCGCAGGCACAGACCGCGGTCGAAAATCGCCGACGGTTCTACAACCGGGCAACGTGAGCCCGCCAGTGTGCCATCATGCGATGGTCGCCGAGGAGGAAAAATGCGCCGCTACCTGGTCGCCGTGATCGCCGTTATCGCGGCCACATTCGTCGTGGTGCCCCGCGCCTCGGCCGGCGACGCTCCCATCGGCCATCTCGGTGACACGTTGCGGGTCGACACCGGGAAGATCATCGCCGACGTCACGGTCAGCAGCGTGCAACCGGTCGACCCGCCACCGGGATTCGGGTACAACCGCGTCGGCATTCCAGTCAAGAGCTTCCCCAACAGCGCGGTCGTGCGCGCCGATGTTGTCATCCACGCGGTGCGGGTGCCGAACCCCTATCAGATGGCTACTGACTTCACCTTCGATGGCGTCACCCCCTTCGGCGACGCGTACAAATCCCGCGCCTCTGACGCGCCCGACGCGCTGGACGCCGCACTGACGAACGCGCCAGCCGGGTCGATCGTTCGTGGCGGCGTGTACTGGGAGGCTTACCGCGACCCGGTCTCCACCGTTGTGCTGCTGGACAAGAAGACGGGGTATCACCTGGCGCAGTGGAACCTGTAGCGCGCATCGCCATGGCGGCTTCCCCTGGCTGGGCGTCAATCAGGAAGCCAACGCGCAACGGTGCTACCACGAGTGCCGGTCGGGCGCTCACACGTCGACAGCGACGCTGAGCGCCAGCAGTCGCGAGGTGGCCCGCAGATACTTCTTGCGGAAACCGCCCGCCAACATCTCCGCGCTGAAGATGCGGTCGAGCTTTTCCCCGGAGGCCAGCACCGGAATGCCGGCGTCGTAGAGCCGATCGGTCAGCGCCACCAGCCGCAAGGCCACGCTCTGATCCTCGATGGCGTGCACTCCGGTCAGGCAGACCGCTGTCACTCCGTCGATCAGCGCCAGATACCGCGAGGGATGCATGGTGGCCAGATGCGCACAGAGTTCGTCGAAGTCGTCGAGGGTTGCGCCAGGCACCGCCGTGGCGCGGTCGGCGACCTCGCGATCGGACAGCGGCCCCGGCGCGGGCGGCAGATCACGGTGCCGATAATCGGGTCCCTCGATCCTCACCACGTCGAAAATCTCTGCCAGCGTGGTGATTTCGCGGAGAAAGTCCTGGGCCGCGAAACGTCCCTCACCGAGCTGCCCGGGCAACGTGTTGGAGGTAGCGGCCACCGAAACACCGCGCTCGACAAGCTGCGAGAGCAGGCGCGAGACCAGCGTGGTGTTGCCCGGATCATCGAGTTCGAACTCGTCGATGCACAGCACGGTGTAATCCGCGAGAAGCGCCACGCATTCGGTGAAGCCGAAAATCCCGGCGAGCTGGGTGAGCTCCATGAACGTCGCGAATGCCTTGGGGTGCAGGGCATCTACGGGCAACTGACGGTAGGTGGCGGCCAACAAATGTGTCTTGCCGACGCCAAAGCCACCGTCGAGGTACAGCCCGACGCCCGGCAGCACCTCACGTCGGCCGAACAACCTCCGGCGGCCGCTCCGGCGCGTGGCGGCTTGCTCGCAGAAGCGCCGGCAGGCGCCAACCGCCGCCGCCTGCGACGGCTCGGCCGGGTCGGGGTGGTAGCTCGCGAAGCTGGCGTCGACGAACGTCGGCGGCGGCGTCAGCTGTGCGACAAGCCGCTCCGGTGACACAGTCGGCTTCCGGTCGATCAGACGCGCAACCCCGGGCATGCACGCACCTTATCGGCGTGTTGCAATCACACACATGGCTGACGGGTCCGGCGCGGTGCCGATGCGACTGCTCGGCTCCTCGCGCGACGTCGACGGCAGCGACCTGTCCGATCTCTACGGCTACCCCCCTGACCATGACGGGGCGTGGTTGCGCGCCAACTTCATCGCCAGCCTCGACGGCGGTGCGACGTTCGACGGCAAGTCCGGCCAACTGGGTGGCCCCGGCGACCGCGCGGTGTTCGGGGCGTTGCGTGAGCTGGCCGACGTGATCCTGGTCGGCGCCGGCACCGTGCGGGCCGAGGGCTACTGCGGTGCGCGGCCGACCGTCGCGCAGCGGCAGCGTCGGCAAAGCCGCGGGCAGAGCGAAGTCCCGCCGTTGGCGATCGTCTCCCGATCGGGCCGCCTGGAACGCGACATGCCGGTGTTCAGCCGCACCGAAGTCGCACCGCTGGTCTGCACCTGCACGGCGGCGGCCGATCAGGCCCGGCACACGCTGGCCGACCTGGCCGAGGTGATCGACTGTTCGACCGGCGACCCCGACAGTGTCGACTCTGCCGCGGTGTTGGCCGCCCTCACCGATCGCGGGCTGCCGCGGGTCTTGACCGAGGGCGGCCCCATGCTGTTCAGCTCGTTCGTCGAGCAGGGCCTGCTCGACGAACTGTGCCTGACGATCGCTCCGACCCTGGTCGGCGGCCGCGCCGACCGCATCGCCACCGGCGCGGAGCAGATGCTGACCGCGATGCGGTGCGCGCACGTCCTCACCGACGACGACGGCTATCTCTACACGCGCTACGTGCGGAAGGCCACGGCAGGCCCATCAACCCCGGCTGACTCCTGATCGATCAACCAATCGCTACTGTGGTCGGCATGAGCAGGCGCGCCGCGGTCACCACGTCGCTGATCGTGGTGACCGTTGTGCTGGCCGGCTGTGCACCCGGCCTGGCCGCCAACCCGCGCTTCGCCACCGACGCGGGCGCCCAGCCGCAGGGCAAGGCGACGACGTCGACCACTTCCAGCGGACCACCGCCGATAGCCAAGCCGAAGAACGAGTTGTCCTGGCGCGACTGCACATCGAAGGAATTCGCCGATGCGGGCGCCCCCGCGCCCGGCGGCGTCAAGCTTGATTGCGCGAGCTACGACGCCGACCTCGATCCGGCGAACGGGGCCGCAGGTTCGGTGAGCATCGGTGTGGTGCGCGCCAAGTCGGTGAAGACTCCCGAGGACGCCGGACCGCTGGTGTTCACGACCGGGACGGACCTGCCGTCATCGGTGCAGCTGCCGGTCTGGCTCGCCCGGGCCGGTGGCGACGTGCTCGACAAGCACCCCATCGTCGCTGTCGACCGACGCGGCATGGGCAGCTCGAGCCCGTTGGACTGCCTCGAGCAATTCGATCGCCAGGAGATCCTGGATCAGGCGCAGTTCGAGGCCGGCAACGACCCAGTCGCCAACCTTGCCGACATCGTCCACAACGCCACCACCAGCTGCACCGACACCATCGCTCCCGGCGACTCCGACTACGACAACGCCCATGCGGCGAGCGACATCGAACGATTGCGCAGCATTTGGGATGTGCCTTCACTGGCGCTGATCGGCATTGGCAACGGTGCCCAAGTGGTGCTGTCCTACGCGAGCGCTCACTCCGACAAGGTCGCCCGGTTGGTCCTCGACTCCCCGCTTGCGTTGGGTGTGGGCGCCGAAGCCGCCGCCGAGCAACGGGTCAAGGGCCAGGAAGCGGCACTGGACGCATTCGCCGATCAGTGCGCCGCGGTGAACTGCCCGCTGGGGCCCGACCCGAAAGCCGCTGTCAGCGCGATACTCGTCGATGCGCGCACCGGCCACGGCCCTGCGGGCGCTTCGGTGGCCTCCATCGTCAGCGCGATCAGCACCGCGCTGGGCTATCCCACCGGCGACCGGGTCGGGACCACGAATGAACTGGCCACCGCGCTGGCCACCGCCCGTACCGGGGACACCAACCTGCTGTCCAACCTCATCAACCGCGCACGGGGCATCAGTGGAACCGACGGGCAGTTCGTCAACAAGTGCAGTGACGCGATCAACCGCCCCACCCCCGACCGGATCCGGGAACTGGTCGTCGCCTGGGCCAAGCTTTACCCGCAGTTCGGCACCGTCGGCGCGCTCAGCCTGGTCAAGTGCGTCTCATGGCCGAGTTCGCCGGCCCCCCAGCCGCCGAAAAAGCTCATGGTCAACGTGATGCTGATGGGCGTCAAGGACGACCCCAT
>NZ_JBYCLA010000112.1:0-3622 GCF_057473665.1 Mycobacterium sp. TH-M25 | reverse complement strand
TGTGAGAACACCCAGTTCACAAGGGCGCGAGCCCTCAATCAGTCACCGACACGATCCGAATCGGTCACACCAGACCCCCACCAAGTCGGAAGAGCCGACAAATAGCGGACGGTGGAACTGCTCACCTTCGGGATGATCGAACCGTTCCCAGCCCAGCGAGGCCCAGAACCCATGCGCCTCCTCGCTGTACGCGAACAGGCGGCGCTCCGGATGCCGCATCTCAAGGGAGCGCACCACCGAGGTCCCGACGCCGCGACCTGCCGCCGCGGTGGCCACCTCGATGAACTGGATCTCCAGCCGCTCCGCCCCGGGCTTCGGAACATCCGAGTATTGAGGGTTGATGCCGCCGGGGTCATCAAGTTCGACGCGAGCTACTTCTACGCCGTCCTCCAGCACCTGTACGAACCATGGCTCGCCGACGTAGTAACCGCGGGGCTCATCCCACCAGCGCTCGTTCGCGTAGGCGACGGTCCAGTCGAACGGCGGCAACCATGAGTACTGGTCCGCTGAGCCTCTGCGGTGATCGATGAGTTCAATGGCCATGGCGGGGTCAGGCCTGCATCTCGAAGGGCACTGAGGAGTAGTACCGGTCGAACTCCTGGTAGTCCGCGATTCCGCTGAGGAGCCGGGCCACTGCGAGCTCGTACTGGTTGATGCGCAGACCTTGGTTATCGCGGCCCAGCGGCACGATCGCCCCGCCACCGTCGACGTAGACGTAGTTCACCCGGTCCACCAGCGAGCCGCGCCAGAAGATGTCGGCGATGCTGATCTCGCGGATGTTGGAGTCCGGGAAGTTCTCCGACCACGCAAAGGACAGATTGCGGTCGTGCTGGCTCTCCGGCATCCCGTAGGAGATTGTCAGGTCGATGTCCGGCCGGTACACGGCTACCTCGGTGTGGCTGTCGTGCTCGACGCCTGACGTGCCGTCGGCGGGGCTGCTCCACGAACCGAAGCGATCTCAGTACGTCGGCCCCGCCGCCGTGATCCTCGACCAGTTGCGTGACGTGGAGCTGATGATGATCGTGCGAAGTTCGTCAAGTGTCATGGTTCCTCCCCGGGTGTAGCGGTGCGGCCGGCGTTCGTGCGGCGTGGCGACAGGGTAGGCGTCGCTGCCGACAGCCCTTACGGGTTCGGGGAGGGCCTGCTGGCGATACCCGTGCCGTTCATCCGGGACCACAACACCTGCTGGACGGTGAGTCCATCTGCGGGCGGGGGCTGCGGCGATACCAGGATTCCCCGCGGGCCGCGCTTCGCGATCAAATCCGCGGGCGGTGCCAGGTACTTCTCCCACAACGCGTCCCGCAACGCCTTCGCATGCTCGCGGAACTCCACCACGAGCGGCGAATCGTCGGCCGGCCCACCCGACGGTGACACGAAGACTCGGATTGAATCGAGCTCATCGGGGTCATCATCGAGGAAGTCCGCGCAGACAGTGACGGTCTCAAGGTCCCGGGACAGACGATGTGCAACGTGATCGTGGCGCCACCCCATGAGAGTTTCGTGGAACACGACGCCTCGCTCGCCTCTTGCGGCGCGCAGCAGATCGTCGTGGGCGAGCTTGCGTCGCTTCTCGCTGACCGCCATCCGCCCGTAGCTGACGATCGCAGACTCCCACAGCGCGCGGCGATGGAACACGTTGGCCGCGACATCGGGGACCTTCGACCTCGCGGCGAGGACCATGTCGACGTGGATCAGGTCCGCCCAAAGTGAGGCCCACTTCCCGATCCTGTTCGCGTCGGGCTCGGCAAGCTTCATCCTCCGGACTCGGTACGTCTCATTCGTCATGGGCGGATGAGACCTCGTCAGGGGCATCTACGGGTTCGAGCATCACCACCGGGATCACAGCCAATTCGATTCGGCGCCCGTCGTCGTCGGCGGCGAAGACGTATTCGGCCCGCCGACTCGGGTCGGAGTCATCCGCGGTAAGTAGGTGACGCGGGTGCCCGCGAACCGCGGCTTGGAGGCGATCGATGATCTCGTTTGGTGTCGACCGCTTGATGAATACGATCAACGCCGCCTTGGTGTCACGCCACACTAGGTAGCTCAGCAGCTGGTCGAGTGCTGAGGTCGCTTTCTTCGCACCGGCCCACACCTTGCATTCGGCGATGAAGACGTTGCGGCCGTTTTCTCGAATGAGGATGTCGGTCTTGCCCTCGCCGTTGAACAGCTCACCCCCTGCAGCCCCCTGCCAGTAGCCGTTCAGTGTTCCGAGCAGTAGATCCCGCAGGGCCTCCTCTCCGAGGGCGCGGATCGCGGGCGTACACGTGCGTTCGAGTGACCGTGCCCAGTTCTCGACGACGTCAAGGATGTCCTGATAGATCGCCTTGTCGAGCACGGGTTCGGGCGTGAACTCCGCCGAAGCTCGGCGCTGTTGTAGAGGCACCTGCCTGCGCAGGGCCGGGACAGGAGGCCGCGGTACGCCCGTGGGCGTGATCGGGATGTTCAGTGCGGAGCTGATCCGCCGGTTCTCGGTGATCCGTGCACGTCGCGCCTCTGCGGCCGCCTTGAGTTCACGCTCGACTTGCTCTCGGTGGATCGCTACGTCGCGGTTCGCCCACGTGATCCGTCTGTCGACGTCCTCGCGCACCTCCGCCATCTGTCGCTCCACGAACTCGGTGGAGAGCTCGGTCGCCTCAATTTCGAGCTGGACGCTGCCGTCCCTGATCGTCCCGCGGTCGGATCCCAGCGTGAACTGCGACGCCTGCCGCCGGAGTATCTCGGCGCTGCCCGTCAGCGGCCAGGAGATGGTCAAGCGGCTGCCCGGGATGCGATAGTCGCGACGTTCCCCGAACTCCCTGGTTGAGCGTTCAATCGTCGTCTCCTGCACCGGTGTTCCGGCGACGGCGGTCCAATCGACCGAGACGGGTTCGGGCATATGCCGCCTGAGAAGGCCATGCACCAGCACGTCGATGTTCTCGCTCAGCAAGGTGTCGGGATCGAGATGTTCAAGTTCGTCGAATGCGGTCCGAGCGCTCTGTCCGAGTAGCTCGGCCAACTGCGGCCCACGCATGAAACCGTTCATCGGTTGCTCCCTCACCTCCTCGCGGCGAGCCGAGTTTATTCTTCGGAGCCGACAACTCACGGTGTTGACGTGGGTGGGTTGCCCATAGGCCTCCGGCCGACGCGACCCCGCTCACGCACGGGGCCGTCGATGACACCGTGATGAGATGAACCTGTGAGTCGCAACAAACCACCTCGGGACACCGCCCCGAAGATGGAGCCCCTGTCGTCAGACGCCACGCACGAGGTGGCCTTCTTCAAGCGATACCGCGACGACGACGCGGCGCAGACCTCACCCGGTTTGAATGCGCTACTGGGGTTCCCGATGAACGTTCGGGCGCGTCTCCTCGCGACCCTCGCCGCCGTGGCGAAGGCGCCGCCGAAACGGTTCGCCGGCGGCGGGCAGTGGGAGGCGATGCACGGCGACATGACCGGCTACTTCGAGGCGCGCGTCACCTCGAAGACCGCAAATGGGAAGTGGCACTTCCGGTTGTTCTGCCTTCTCGACTACGACGAGACGGGGAAGACCTCGCCGCTTCTCACTGTGATCGACGGCGCTGCAAAGCCGTACCAGACGACCCTGCCCGACTCGCGCTACGCAGAGGTCCGCGAACTGGGCAAC
>NZ_JBYCLA010000111.1:0-1936 GCF_057473665.1 Mycobacterium sp. TH-M25 | reverse complement strand
GTCGCTCATGAAGCGGGTACCAGACTGGGTTTACGGCTTGCCCGTCGATCAGCGATTGGCGTTCCTCGGCGGCTGGGTCGATGCCGACGGCTACGTGGGCCCTGACCAGAGTGGCTCAATCTTGTTGACCTGCGCCACTGACGCGCTCATTGGTCCAGCGCGTGAACTGGCCGAGCTATCGGGTTTGCCCGCGGGCGGGCCGTGGTCCTTCGCGCAGCCTTATCGTCACGCGCCGGAGCGCATACAAGTCGCTTGGCGGCTCGGTATTTCCGGCAACTTTGAGCGGCTCGGATGTCGTAACCCCAAGCGCACTAACCGCTTTGGACGCCGCAAGTACATGCATTCATCCAATGGTGCGCACGGGACAACGATTCGGGCGCACGCCAATGAATGGCTTGGCTTCGAGCGGGTGAAGTCGATCGAACCGTACGCAGTCGAGCCGGTGTATGACATCGAGGTCGACGGCCCGCACAACTTCGTCGCCGAAGGTTTGGTGGTGCACAACTCCGAGGTCGTCTACCACCAGATTCGGGAGGACCTAGAGGCCCAAGGGGTCATATTCCTCGACACCGACACGGGTCTGCGGGAACACCCCGAGATCTTCAAGCAGTACTTCGGCACCGTGATCCCGGCGGGGGACAACAAGTTCTCCGCGCTGAACACCGCGGTGTGGTCAGGCGGCAGCTTCATAGTGGTCCCTCCGGGCGTGCACGTCGACATCCCGCTGCAGGCCTATTTCCGGATCAACACCGAGAACATGGGTCAGTTCGAGCGGACGCTGATCATCGTGGATGAGAACGCATACGTTCACTATGTGGAGGGCTGCACCGCTCCTATTTACAAGTCGGACTCGCTGCACTCGGCAGTCGTCGAGATCATCGTAAAGCCTGGTGGCCGTTGCCGTTACACGACCATCCAGAACTGGTCGAACAACGTTTACAACTTGGTCACCAAGCGCGCCCGTGCCGAAGCGGGTGCCACCATGGAATGGATTGACGGCAACATCGGGTCCAAGGTCACCATGAAGTACCCGGCGGTCTGGATGACCGGTGAGCACGCCAAAGGTGAGGTGTTGTCAGTGGCGTTCGCCGGCGAAGACCAGCACCAGGACACCGGTGCCAAGATGCTGCACCTGGCGCCGAACACGTCGAGCAATATCGTGTCCAAATCGGTGGCTCGAGGTGGGGGCCGCACTTCCTACCGCGGCCTGGTGCAGGTGAATAAAGGCGCACAGGGGTCGCGCTCCAGCGTGAAATGCGATGCGCTGCTGGTCGATACGATCAGCCGCAGCGACACCTATCCGTACGTCGATATCCGCGAAGACGACGTCACGATGGGCCATGAGGCCACCGTCTCGAAGGTCAGCGAGAACCAGCTGTTCTACCTGATGAGCCGTGGGCTAACCGAGGACGAGGCAATGGCGATGGTGGTGCGCGGCTTCGTCGAGCCGATCGCCAAGGAACTGCCGATGGAGTACGCGCTGGAACTCAACCGGCTGATCGAGTTGCAGATGGAGGGCGCGGTCGGATGAGCTCCGCCGCTCTGAAAGCCGCTTTAAACAAGGGCGAGCTTTTCGCATCCTTCGATGTTGACGCTTTTGAGGTTCCGCACGGTCGCGACGAGATCTGGCGGTTTACCCCGTTGCGGCGGTTGCGCGGGCTGCATGACGGCTCGGCCGTGGCCAATGGCAAGGCACAGATCACTGTCAGCCAGCCGCCCGGCGTGCAGACCGAGACCGTGGGCCGTGGCGACGGACGGCTGGGGCAGGGCGGTATCCCTGCTGACCGTGTTGCGGCCCAGGCATTTTCGTCGTTCAACTCGGCGACGGTGGTGACCGTCGGGCGGGACACGCAGATCGCTGAGCCGGTCAACATCGCCGTCACGGGGCCCGGCGAAGGCGCAGTGGCTTACGGCCTTCTACAGATCAGGGTCTGCG
>NZ_JBYCLA010000110.1:0-5586 GCF_057473665.1 Mycobacterium sp. TH-M25 | reverse complement strand
GAGTACGACGCTGCCGCGGTTCGGTTCGCCGCCGCGAACATCGGGTAGCGACGGTCGCCGCGCACCCCGTCGGTCACCGCTGGCTACCTTGGCAGTCAACTGCCACCACATATGAAACAACCAAGTGATACTCGGGCTTCGACTCGCTTCGGCACTATTGACGTTTGACATCGCACTGCCATAGTTTGAGCGCGGTGGTGGCGGTGGGTCGATCCGGACCGACAGCACACCGGTGTTGATGAATCCAGTGTTGGCGTGCGGAGAAAGTGGGAGTAAACAGATGGGTCGTTTGGACGATCGGGTCGTGTTCATCACCGGGGCCGCGCGGGGTCAGGGTCGCGCGCATGCCGTACGGCTGGCCAGCGATGGCTGCGACATCATCGCGCTGGACATCTGTGCCGACATCGACACGATCGACTACCCGAACGCTCGGCCGTCGGATCTGGAGGAGACAGTCAAACTCGTCGAGAACACCGGCCGCAGGATCGTCGCTCATCAGGGCGACGTGCGCGATCATGATGCCGTCAATGCCGTCGTCGCCGCCGGACTCGCGGAATTCGGTCGCCTTGACATCGTGATCGCCAATGCCGGCGTCATCCGCCTAACGTCGGGGGGAGACGACCGCCAGGTGTTCCGGGACGTCATCGACGTCGACCTGATCGGCGCGTGGAACACGGTGCACGCGGCGATTCCGGCGCTAATCGACGGTGGCCGTGGGGGTTCCATCGTCATCACCAGTTCCAGCGCCGGCCTGAAGGGCACCGGAACCGACGTGACCGGCGCGCTTGCCTATACCGCCGCAAAACGTGGCCTCGTCGGCATGATGCAGGTGTGGGCAAACGACCTGGGCAAGCATTCCATCCGCGTCAACACCATTCACCCCACCGGCGTGGCCACCGGGATGGTGATGAACGAGACGATGCAGAAGATGTTCGAGTCCGGCGATCCTGGTCTGGCCGCCATGCAGAACGTGCTGCCCATTCCGGTGCTTGCGCCCGAGGACATCGCAAATGCGGTGGCATTCCTGGTCTCCGATGAGGCCAAGTTCATTACGGGTACAGCCTGGCCACTCGATGCCGGTTTCGCCGTGCGCTGAGGCCGACACGCGGTCCGGTCCGCTCGGCCTGACCGCGCCCGCCGATCGGCTAACCGTCGCTGGCCTCGGTGCGGATGCGCTTCTTGTCAATCTTGCCGCTGGGTAGCACGGGCAGTTCGTCGACGATGACGAGCCGGCGCGGCACCTTGTAGGACGCCAGGTTCTCGCGGACGAATTTCTGGGCCCGGACGAGGCTGAGCCCAACACCAGGCCGGAGCACGACGACAGCGGTGACCGCTTCTCCCCAGCGCGGATCCGGCGTTCCGACCACCGCGCAGCTCACCACCTCGTCGAGGCCAGACAATACGTCCTCGACCTCGGGCGAGTAGACGTTCTCACCGCCGGTGATGATGACATCCTTTTTCCGGTCAACCAAGTACAGCAGTCCGTGCTCGTCGAACCGTCCGATATCACCGGTGTGGCACCACCCGTCCCGCAGCGTCGCGAGGGTGGCCGGTTGATCATTCCAGTAACCACGAAACACCGTATCGGCCCGCACGACGATTTCCCCGGGCTCACCCTGCGTCACGTCGGATCCGTCCTCACCGAGGATGCGCACCGAGATACCCGGAAACGGAAACCCGACCGATCCCAACCGGCGTACGCCTGCCGGCGTGTCCGGCGAATGTAGTTCACGCGGCAGACTCGACACGATGCATTCGGTTTGGCCGTAGAGGTTGAGAAATCCGGCGTTTGGCATGGTCTGCATCGCTTGACGCAGCGTTGGCGCAGGCATCGGCGCGGCCGAATAGAGCACCGTGCGCACGTTTTGGAGTCCGGCCTGGGCGCCACGTTCGTCCAACAGCGTCTGCAACATGACCGGGGCCAGGTGCAGCAGGGTGATGCGTTCGGTCTTGGCCAACCCGATCGCTTCGCGCGGATCGAACTGCCGTTGCAGCACCACCGATCCCCCGCGGGCGTGCAGCGCACCGATGATCGCGATCGCGCCGAAGTGAAACATCGGCATGTTGATGAGCGCGCGGTCGTCGCAGCCGGTGCGCATCTCAGCGTTGGCCGCGAGGGCGATTCGGCACAGCTCCTTCTGCCCGAGCATGCAACACTTCGACGGTCCGGTGGTCCCACTGGTGAAAAGCAGGCACGCGATGTCATCGGGCCGCGCCACCAACGGCGGATCCGATGCGACACCTTGGGCGATGAAATCCTCGTACCCCACCATTCCCGACGCGGGCTGCCCACCGATGGAAACGACCTGGCGAAGTCCGCTCAATTGGGCAGCGCAGTCGTTGACGAGCGGGGCGAATTCCTCATCGCAGAACACGATCGACGGCGTCACCCGGCGCAGGGCATCGAGTACTTCTGACTTGGAGAACCGAAAGCTGACCGTTGCCAGCGTGATACCGCTGAGCTGAGTCGCGGCCAGCAACTCGCCGAATTCAATACTGTTGCGTCCAAGCACGGCAATCCGGTCCTGGCGTCGAACACCGAGGTCCACCATCGCCGATATCAGTTGAAGACTTCGTTGGCGTAACTCGCGGTGGGTGACCGCACGCGAGCCGAGCCGGTAGGCGGCAACATCGGGGAACCGCTCGGCGTTGTCGGCGACGATGTCGCCCATCGTCATCCCCGCCTCAGCTACGAGACGACGCGGTCTCACCCGTGGGGTTGCAGGCCGGGCGGGACTGGTGCCCGCGGGAATCTTCTGAGCTGTCTGGTGATCACGCCCGCTCAGTGCGCTACCGCCGTACTGTTGGTCCACAGTTCCTACTGTCGTGAGATATCGCGTGCGAGCACATCGGGTGGAGTTCGGCACATCCGACCCGATGTAGCTGGCATTTTCGTCGAGTTGCTAGTAGCGTGCTGGCTGCTCGACGGGTCGCTGGGCTTCCTCGCGACAGCCCCCGACCCGCGCGTCGTATGAGCCGCGGTACGGATCCGGGGGCTCTGGAGGGAGCTCGAAATGGTTGACGTCACAGGCGATTCGCAGCACACCGACACGGTGACGCGGCTGTTGAGCCACTTCTCGGCGGGTGAATTCGACCAAGCCATCGCCTTATTCTCCGACGACATCGAAGTACGGCTGCCATTCCAGGATGAACGCACCGGGTTTTGGTCACATGCCGGTGGTAAAGACAAGGTTCGGCAGCTTTTCGCCGGGGTGGCCAGTCTGTTTGATCCCCATCCGCTGTACATCGACGAACTCCTTTCGGCAACAGACGGCAAGACCGTGATCGCCAGATACCATGGCGATTTCGCGGCCCGGAAAACCGGGAAACCGTATCGGAACTCCTATATCGCCGTGTTCGAATTCGATGACGGCATGATCCGGTCGTGGACCGAATTCCACAACCCCATCGTGCTGGCCGAGGCGTTGCGCCCCTAGGGGGGTGGTGCTACGTCGCACGGGTCTCGCGCGGCAGCCCGAGAATGCGCTCCGCGATGATGTTGCGCTGGATCTCTGATGTGCCGGCATAGATGGTGCCCGCCATCGCATTGCACAGGTGAACAGATAGCCACGAGCTGGAATCGTTAGGCGCGCCGGCGTCGTCGGCTCGGTAAAAACGCATCGGAATATCGCCCTCCCAATACAGCGCATCACGGCCGAGTATGTCGACCGCCAACCGCGTCGTGCCCTGGTGGTATTCGCTCCAATACAGTTTCGACACCGAGGCCTCGGGGCCCAGGGTTCCGTCGCGCATGTAGGAGGCAAGGATCTTGTCCCCCATCGCCTTCATCACCGCAACGCCGAGATAGGCGCGCCCGAGGCGCTCCCGGGTACCGGGCTGTTGGTCGGCGCCGCGCTGCTTGGCCATCTCGAACACCCGCCCCAGCTCGTGGGCGAACAGGATCGGGTTGACCGCTGCTTCCTCGCCCCGCTCGTGGCTCAGGAGGGAATTGGCCACCCGCCAACCGTCGTTGACCTCGCCCACAACCAGATCCGCCGCGGTGCGCGCGTCGTTGAAGAAGACCTCGCAGAACTCCTTGGCGCCGTTGAGCATGGTGATCGGTCGAACATCGACACCCGGCTGATCCATCGGCATGAGCAACATGGAGATGCCTTTGGTCTTCGGCGCATCCGGCTGGGTGCGCGCCAGCAGGAACATCCAGTTGGCATTGCTCGCGTTTGACGTCCAGATCTTCTGGCCATCGATGTGCCATTGGTCCCCGTCCAGAGTGGCGCGGGTGCGCAGGCTGGCGAGATCCGAACCCGCCTCGGGCTCGGAGTACCCTTGGCACCACACATCCTCGCCGCTGATGATTCGTGGCAGGAAGCGGGACTTCTGATCGTGAGTTCCCCACACGGCCAGCGTGTTTCCGATGAGCTTGACCGACACGGTATCCCCCGGCGTCCCGACGGGGACCCCTGCCCGAGAGAACTCCTCGACAACCACGAGGTGGTCGATTTTGGTCAGGCCGCGCCCGCCGTATTCGACCGGCCAGGTGACGCCGATCAGTCTGGCTTGCCCGATGAGCCGCCGCCATCGGCCGACGAACTCGCGCCGCTGCGGTGCCGGGAGGGCGCCGACCCCGGCCCAATCCGCCGGCAGGTTGTCGTGGAGAAAGGCGCGGACCTCATCACGGAAGCCGGCGGCTTCGCCTGGCCGTTCCTGAGTCATCGATACCCCAAAGCATCCCGTCCAACAATCATCTATACATTAGACTATATTTGCCCTGTCGCACCTATCGCGGGCCGACGTCGCACGAGGAGGAACCGGTGGCCGTGCTTACCGACGACGACCGGATCGAGTTCCGGCTCTGGGTTCGCGATGGCCTACGGCGACTGGCTCCGCTGGCGCAGACCCGCAGTCTTGCCGAGTCCGGGCGACGTGCCGACCCTGACCTGGTCAAGAGCCTCGCGGAGCTGGGTATCTTCGGATTCGCGGTTCCCGAACAGTACGGCGGCGCCGATGCCGGGGCGTCGGGGTTGGCCGCGTTTCTGATTGAAGCGGGGCGCTGCCTGTTGCCCGTGCCGTATCTAAGCAGTGCCGTGCTCGCGCCCGCTGCGATCCGATGGGCCCAGGCCGAGACGCGGTTCGCCGAGTTGCTGGCCGGCATCGCCGAGGGTGCGGTGCGGGTGGCACTCACAGTAGGGCCGCTGGATGACGCCTCGCCGCGGGTCACCCGGGAGGGCGATGTGTGGCGGCTGACCGGGGACGAGCCAACAGTGCTCGAGGCCGACGTGGCCGACTGGTTCATCGTTGCCGCCCACACCGACACCGGTGTCGGGATCTTCGTCGTCGACCGCGCAGACTCCGGGGTTGAGGTCACCAATCTGCGCTCCCTCGATGTGACCCGGCCGGTGGCCGCCGTGAGCTGGCGACAGGCGCTCGCCGTTCCGCTGGGGCCGGTGGGCAACAGCGCGCCGGCGGGGCCACTGCTGACCCGGCTGCAGGACCTCATACGCTTGGCCGTGGCGGCCGACGCCGTCGGTGGCGCCCAGCACCTGCTCGACATCTCGGTCGACCACGCCAAGAATCGGATCCAGTTCGGCCGACCGATCGGCGGGTTCCAGGCCATCAAGCACCGCTGCG
>NZ_JBYCLA010000109.1:0-2154 GCF_057473665.1 Mycobacterium sp. TH-M25 | reverse complement strand
GGCATAACCGGCCATCGCCTCGTCTACCGAGTTGTCCACCACCTCCCATATGAGGTGGTGCAGACCGCGCTCACCGGTCGACCCGATGTACATACCGGGACGTTTACGAACGGCCTCCAGCCCTTCAAGAATGGTGATGGATGCAGCGCCGTATTCCTCTTGGGCCTTCTTCTGGGCAGCCACGGTCCGAGTGCTCTCCTTGGGGTTGCATTGCGAGCGGTCCAGTCACCGCAGCAGTCGCACCCCTTCACTCTACCGTGATCGATTGTCAGCACCGATTTTCTGGGGGCGTTTCTGCCTATCTGGTCGCGTCGTGCGCTCGATATCTTCATTCACGGAACGTCCCGACGTTAGCCATGCTGGTCTGTTTCGTTCTGGCGGCTCTGAGCCGGTGCTCGGCTAGCCGTAGGTATCGCGCGGCCCTCTGCCAGCGATGTGCCGCGGCCCCTTCCGCCATGACGGTGCGGCCGGACCAGTGATTTTCAGTGACGTCACCACACCATGGCCGACGGCCGCCGCGATCTTGGCCAGCAGCTGTGCCTGCATCATCCGCAACTGGGTAGCCCAGGCTGTCGATTCGGCTGCGACGCTGAGCACACCATTGTTGAGTCCGATCGGGGACGCATGGTCGGCGATCTGTCCGCCGACCACCGACGCCCACTGACCGAACACCATGCCCTCGGCAACCTGCGCAGACCAACCGCGTTTTTTCGCCAGATCACGTGCCACCTTGCCCAGGGGCTGCGGATCACGGACATCGGGCCCCGGACCCGACCAGCTCCGACGTTGACCTGCAACGCGGCGTGGAGCGGGCGGTAAGACGCGCCCGCGACCGGCGTCTTTTCCCTGCGCACGAGCCGCAGCGCGGGCTTCCTCAAGAGTGCGCCTAACCAAGTCGATACCCGTCAACGCGCTTGGCGGTTCGGTGCAATCACGGTCATGCGACTCGTTGGACTCGGTCACGGTTGCACCACCGATACCCGTCCCGAATCGCTGTCGCACAGATCGATGGCCACCCGCCTAGCGTCCCAGCCCGCGGGAATGTCCTCCAGCACCGCCGCGGTTACCAACACCTGCTCCGCTGACTCCGCCACTGCTGCCAATGCCCGACGACGGGCGGCATCGAGTTCGGCAAATACATCGTCAAGCAGCAACACTGGTTCGCTGCCATCGGCACGTAATAGCTCATAGGCCGCCAGCCGCAGCGCTACCGCCAACGACCACGATTCCCCGTGGCTAGCAAAGCCTTTGGCGGGTTGGTCGCCGAGTCGCAACTCGAGGTCATCGCGATGCGGACCGACCAGGCACATGCCGCGTTCCAACTCGGCGTCCCGACGCGCCGACAACGCAGCTAACAGATCGGCTTGTAGCGAGCCGCGGTCGCTGCTCCCAACACCTGCGGCACCCCCGATCTCGAGGCTGGCGCGGTAGCTGATCGACGCGGCGCGCGATCCCGGTGCCAGCAGCTGATACGCCTTTCCCACTTCTGGCGCCAACTGGTTCACCAAGTCGATGCGTGCGGCCATCAACTCGGCGCCGTGCTCAGCCAATCGGGTGTCCCACACGTCGAGAGTGTCCAGCGCACCCTGGTCACTTCGATACCGCGCCGCCGCGAGAGACTTCAGCAATGCGGTGCGCTGCCGCAGCACTTTGTCGTAGTCGGCGCGCACCGCGGCGATCACCGGCCGGCGCACGGTCGCCAAATCATCCAAGTAACGGCGCCGATCGGCAGGATCTCCACGAACTAACGCCAAGTCTTCGGGAGCAAACAGCACCGCTCGCAATACCCCAACCACCTCGCGCATACCGCGCACAGGTGAACGGTTCAATCGCGCCTTGTTCGCCCGTCCCGCCGCGATCTCCAGATCAATCGCACATTCCCTACCTTCATTAACGACGATCGTCGAAACTACGGCCCGGATTGTGCCCGCTCTGATTAACGGCATATCGGTCCCCACCCGGTGCGAACCTAAGGTGGTCGAATACCACAGTGCTTCAATCAGATTCGTCTTGCCATTACCATTGGGGCCGACGAACACGGTCCGGCCTGGATGCAATTCGAGGTCGGCGTGAGCCCAGGACCGAAAGTCACGCAATCCCAAATGCCGGACGTACACCTATCCAGGCAACCGAACTGGCATCAGCAGGTACACA
>NZ_JBYCLA010000108.1:0-5346 GCF_057473665.1 Mycobacterium sp. TH-M25 | reverse complement strand
AGACTCGACGAAGAGCTCGCCAAGCTCATCGATGGTCGCATCGCCGGAAGGCTGTTCGACGGCGACCTGCGCACGGTGTTGCGCTATCCGCCGGTGGAGATCCTGCACGAGCTGCCCGGCCAGCGGGTGTGGTTCCCGCTACCGGGCAAGTACGGCTTCCACATCGAGCTGCAACGCGGAGCCCTCGAAGTCAAAAGCTGGTGCGGCCTGGTCGAGGGGTCCGGCCAAGCCCATTTGGTGACGCCCGACGGCTCGGTCCTCGTCGACCAAGGTTTCGTCTGATGACGACCAGCCCCGTCATCTATCACCCACAACCAAGGAGGTTGGCCATGACTTTAACTGCTGCACAACGTGATCGAGCCTGCGGCGCGCTACTCGCCACCGCAGCCGGGGATGCTCTCGGCGCCGGATATGAGTTCGATCCGCCGATGCCGCCCGGCGCCGCGGTCGACATGATCGGCGGCGGACTGGGCGCGTTCGAGCGCGGCGAGTGGACCGACGACACCTCGATGGCAATCGCGATCGCCGAGATCGCAGCCACCGGAGCGGATCTGCACGACCAGAAGGCGCAGGACTACCTGGCAGAACGTTGGAGCTTCTGGGCAAAGTCCGCCAAAGACATTGGTGTGCAGACCAGTTCGGTGTTATCGGCCGCAAAGACGCGCGGAATCTCGGCGTGCACCGTCCGCGAGGAGTCCGAGGCGCTGCACAAGCGCAGCGGCCGCACCGCGGGCAACGGATCGCTGATGCGGACCGCGCCGGTGGCACTTGCCTACCTCGACGACGAGGACGCGCTCGTCGAAGCCGCCCGTGCGGTCAGCGAGTTGACGCACTTCGATCCCGAGGCCGGCGACGCGTGCGTGCTGTGGTGCGTGGCGATCCGGCACGCCATCGTCACCGGCGAGATCGATGTGCGCCGCGGCGTGGACCGCATTCCCGCCGAGCGTCGCGCGCTGTGGTCGTCTCGGTTGGACGAGGCTGAGGCCTCGCAGCCGTCGGATTTCGCCCCCAAGAACGGCTGGGTCGTCGCCGCGCTGCAAGGCGCGTGGTCGGCGATCGTGAATACCCCGGTGCCCGTCGATGATCCGGCATCGGAGGTGTTTCGTGCCGACCATCTGCGGCTCGCCTTGGAGGCCGCCGTGCGCGGCGGCAACGACACCGACACCGTTGCGGCCATCGCCGGCGGCCTGCTCGGTGCGACGTACGGCGCATCCGCGGTGCCGGCGCGTTGGCGGTTGATGTTGCACGGCTGGCCGGGTCTGGATACCCGCGGCTTGCTCGCGCTTGCCGACAAGATCATCAACAAGGGTCAACCCGACCGGTTCGACTACACCTACGGCGGCTACCCCGAATCGCGCCAGCTCGTTCAGCACCCCTATGACGACGGGCTGTGGATCGGTGGCGTTGCTGCGCTGCAGAAGCTGCCGACGGAGGTCGATGCGGTCGTTTCGTTGTGCCGCGTCGACGACGGGCAGGTGCCCGAGGGCGTGACCCACCTGGATGTTCGGCTCATCGATTACGTCGGCGAAAACGAGAACCTAGACTTCGTGCTGCTCGACACCGTGCATGCGGTGGAGCAGTTGCGCGCCGAGGGCCGGACGGTGTTCCTGCACTGCGTGCAGGCCTACAGCCGCACGCCGACCATCTCCGCGCTCTACGGCGCCCGGAAGCGGGGCGTCGACGTCGACACTGCGTTGCGCGACGTCGCGGAGGTGCTGCCCGGCGCCCGCCCGAACCGGGACTTCAAAGCGGCGATGCAGCGATTGCGGCCGTAATTGTTTCGGAAATCAGCGAACTCCGGATTCGTCAGTCGGTGCATCACCGCGCACGGGGCACCTTGCGCGACCAACACTATTCCGTGAGGCTTTGCAAGTTCAATAGCTACTTTTGCCGCGTCGAGTCGTGTCCGGGCAGCGGTAAACTTCTGCGAACCGTTTCAATCTCGAGGCAAGACATCGGGGAGATCGTGGTGGGCGACAATGTGGAGGTCGACCCGGCGGATGTGCGTTTGGCCGGTGAGCATGTTGACGCGCATGCCAGTAATTTCTTGGCAGCCCATGTGGCAGCCCATGAGCGCATCGCCGCCGCCCAAGGGGGATTCATCGGGCCGGCTGCAGTGGCGTTAGCGGAGTTGGTGGCGCACTGGACCCACGAAACTGCCAGCCACCACCGCGAACTTTATGAACACGCCGACAATTTGCGGAAGGCCGCCAGCAACTACGAAACGTCCGACACCGACGCGGGCACCATCATTGACGCCGCCGTCTCAGACCTGGCCGAGCGTATGGGCATAGGGATGTGACGGGTGGGGTTGAGCATCGCCGAGCTGCAGGAGTGGGATCCCGAAGCGATCACCGAGGTCGGCGAGGCCGCTGCGGCACGAGCCCGGCACAGCCGCGAAGCCGCGCAAAACATCCCTAACCTTCCGGCGTTCGCCACCTGGCACGGTGAAGCCAGCACGACCGCCCAGGACGCGCTGGCCAAGACCAGCGGCAAAATGGAGCTCTCGGCACAAGACGCATTCAAAGTCGCGTTGGGTGCCGGCCACGCCGCCCAGGAAGCCGCAGCGGTCAAAAAACAACTCGCCGACATCTTCACCGAGGCGAACGCCACACCGGCGGTCCGCATCGACACCCACACCAACACCGTGATCCCACCCGACACCAGCGGGTGGGCCGACCAAGACGTGCAGACGGTCAAGACCAAAGTCGAAGATCTCCAACACAAGATCACCGCGTTGCTGGGCAACGCCGAGAAAACCAACACCGATCTGGCCGCGGTGCTGCGCGCCGCCACCGGAACCCCATCGCCGAACGGGCAAGCGGGCGATCCGCCCTCGGATCCGAATGCGCCCAATGCCAAATCGACGCTCGACGACCTCGGCCAGGCCAACAACCAGGCCGTCGTGGACGCGATGAGCCGGGTCAACGCCGCGCAAAAGGCCCTCGATGAGGCGTCGGTCGCGGCCTACACAGACGGCGCGGGCAGCCCCGAGGCGCAGGCCGCGATGGCCAACCTGCCCCAACTGAAACACAACCTCGCCGACGCCCTGGACAACCTCGGCAAAATCCCCGACTACTCCGGTATCGACCCCAAATCGGTGACCATCGGCCCCGACGGCAAGCTGCTGTTCAGCTACAACCTCAACGGGCAGACGATGCAAGTCGCCGGTTCGCTCAAGAACGGCACCGGCGAAATCTTCGACCAAGGCACCCACGCCTACTACACCTACAAAGACGGCAAACTGGTCGGCACCCGGATCCTCGATGAGGGCCGCGCCATCCCCAACGACGAACTCCTACAAAACGCCATCTTCGGCGCCGTGGGTGCCGGCCCCACCGCCATGGCCGGCAAAGCCGGCGCCGAAGCCACCTGGCAGGGCATGCGAGCACTGTTCACCCGCGAAGCCGCCGAAACCGGTGCCGGCGCCGCCGCCGGCGTCACCGCCGACAACGCGCTGCCCCGCGCCCTCGTCCAGGCAGAACACCGCGCCGAAGCCGCCACCAACGACCTAGCCGCCCACCATCCCCTACCCCACACGCCGCCCGGCGCCGCCGAGCATCCTGGCCCCCTACCCGCCGGCGACCACCCTTCACCGCCGGCTACACATGACCACCCGCTGCCCGAAAACAGCCAGCACGAACCACCGCTACCTGCCGGCGACCACGCGCACCCGCTGCCCCCTGACCCTGCGACATCTGGGCCCGCGTTCACCCTCGACAACCCGCTCGACCACATGACCCCAGAGCTGCGGACACTGTCCGAACAGCATCTCACTGGTAGCGGCGAAACCGTCCTCGGACCATTTAGACCGGCGGACGGCAGCCCCTCTTACATCCAGGTCGCAGAAGACCGCGGAGCCAGTTACTTTGACATCGGGGAAGCATGGAACGCGGCCACTCCAACCGAACGACTCGCAGCGAACCAGCATGTACTCGATATAGCTATCGCAAACCGCGACACTATTACGTTGTCAGTGCCGGCCCGTATGATTCCTGAGGACTCATACACTGCCGCAGAAATCAGGTATCTCGAAGCACATGGGTATCAACGTAGTGGTTCTAATACATTCGTTCCCCCAACTCAAGGAGGGCGGTAAATGAAGCGATTACTCGAATCCTTCCTTAGGTACCTTGAGATATTGTATTTGGATCCGCGGTATCGCATTACCGATTCCAGTACTACTGGCTCGGCGATGGAAAACGCATCGTTACGGCTGACCGGTGACATCCTGAGCTGGCGACTCACCAACGATCGAGGCCAGATTCGGCTGGTGGTTGCGCCAACGAAAATGGATACGTCCGAAAACTGGTTTCGGATAACCTCGGTCCGGCAATACCTAGACCACGAGGAAGAGCACGGCACAGTGCTCACCGAAGAAATCGCATCATGGTTGAGCCGGAACATCAATCGTGTGGAGGATTTATTCGCCGACGATTCGGCCGCTGCAACTTCCTGCAGGGTGCTCATTGACTTGGAAGAGGAGAAAGCCACCAAGTTATTCGGGCCCAGCAACAAACCTCGTAAATGAAAACGCTTTCAGAGTACTTTGTGAAATACTTCGAGGTGCTTTACCTAGATCCGCGCTATCGTATTACAGATTCGAAGACCCGTGGGCTGGCCACGACCGACGCATCTCTGCAACTTGCAGGTCCTATCCTGAGTTGGAAATTAGGCAACGACCGAGGACAATTCGAGCTTACTGTTGCACTTACCGCGCAGGCAATGACAGAGAATTGGTTCTGGGTATCGCTCGTCAAACAATATTTAGATGAAGACAGTGAGATTGAATATTTGTCTTCGGGAAAGGAAATCGAATGGGTGCGGGGAAATAGTGGCCGGATTGAGCAACTATTTTCTGACAGGTCGGCGCTCGATACTATATGCTATGTGAGAGACTCAGCACATTGCGGCAATCCACTTCGGACAGACATTGGACACGGTGGAGGCAGCAGGAGGGGCTTACTTAGCAATTGAGCTGGCGCTGATGGGCCTGATGTGGCTTTTGTCGGCGTGTCGGGTTGATCTCGCGCCGGTGACGAGCATGGTGTGTTCGTGCCCGATGCTCCGTCGTGCGAGCAGCTCGCAGCCGAGAACGCCGAGTTGCGCTCGGGGAACACGGTCGTTAATGCTACAATTTTCAGCCACCTCATGACGAAGTCGGCCACCGAGATCGAGCAAATGGTTACGGATGGTCTGGAGTAGTACGACCTGGGACGCGGCGAACCTTAAGGATTGGCGAGACCGCCCGGGCGCTTGGCCCAGCAGCGCGGTGGGGCACACAATCTCAGACAATGGCGCCACCCCGAGAAAAATTCTTAGAAGGATTCTTTCTCCGGTCCGGTG
>NZ_JBYCLA010000107.1:0-5013 GCF_057473665.1 Mycobacterium sp. TH-M25 | reverse complement strand
AACTGAACGCCAGCACGGCGTCGGCATCTGTCGGCAGCGGCGGGGCAAAGGCACCGACGCCCGGCACTATGGGCTCATCGAGATGCAGCATCGGCATCAGCGCCGCCAGCACATCGTGGTCACCGACCGCATGCGCCGGACTCGTCAGCGCCAGGGCGTGCTCGACTTCGTGGCGCTTCCACGCCGGGCTGATCAGCACGACGACAGCGGCCAGCCGCCAGATGGCATGCAGCGCGACAACGAACTCGGGCCGGTTGGACGACATCAACGCGACCCGCTCACCGGCCGTCACGCCCCGCTCACGCAAGCTGGTGGCCAGACCGTCCGCCAACGCCTCGAGCTGCGGCAGCGTGTAGTGCCGCTCCTCGAAGACCAGCGCGGTCGCAGACATTGAGAAGATCCTATCGTTTTGAGAGAATATTATTCTCTCAGGCGAAGAACGCAAAGTGTGGAGGGTGTGCGGATGGCGGAACGCCATGTGTTCCAGCGGGCCACGGTGACTCGGATCATCAAGGAGACCGCCGATAGCCGTACCTATGTCCTCGCCCCGGAGGAGCAGCCGTTTTCCTATCGTGCCGGGCAGTTCTGCACGTTCCGGGTGATCGTCGACGGCGAGGAGCTGTACCGGTCGTATTCGATGTCGAGCGCACCGGAGGTCGACACCGAGCTGGCGACCACCGTCAAGCGGGTGGCCGGGGGCAAGGTGTCGAACTGGCTGGTGGACAACGTCGTCGAGGGCGACGAGCTGACCATGACCCGGGCGGCGGGCACCTTTGTGCTGAGTCCGACGTCAGCGCCTTTGCTGGCCTTCGCCGGTGGTAGCGGCGTCACACCGATCCTGTCGCTGGCCAAGAGCGCGCTGGCGGACACCGATCGCGCGGTGCGCGTTCTGTGCGCTGACCGCGACCGGGGTTCGGTCATCTTCGACACCGTCCTCGACGAGTTGATCCAGCGCTATCCCAGCCGCTTGTCGGTGCAGCGCCGCCTCGACGACGAGCACGGCTTGCTGGATGCGGCCGACGTGCAGACGTTCGTCGGCGACGACACCGGTGCCGACTGTTATGTCTGCGGTCCCGAAGGCTTCATGGCCGTGGTCCGGTCCGCACTGCCGGATACCGCGAACGTTCTGATCGAGGACTTCGACGCATCGCCGCCGGTCAAGGCGCCGGCACCGGAGGTGTCCGAAGCCGCCGGCGACGTCGACGCAGGCGGCACCGTGACCATCCGGATCGACCGCAAGAAGGCGACCGTGCCGAGGGTACCCGGCGAGACGCTGCTGGAGAGCGCGCGACGGGCCGGTCTGTCACCACCGTTCAGTTGCGAGGCCGGCAACTGCGGGACGTGCATGGCCAAGCTGATCGAGGGCGAGGCCACCATGCGCACCAACGACGTCCTCGAAGAGGACGAGATCGCCGACGGCTACATCCTCACCTGCCAGGCCGTGCCCGACACCTCGTCGACCACCGTCTTGTACGAGTAGGGAATGTAACGCGTCATTCCGGGGCTGAATCGCCTATGACCGACCTTCCTGCCTTCGCTGATGTTGCTTCCGCCGACCAGGGGCTTGTCGTCTTCACCACGCTGCGACGCGACGGCAGCGCTCAGGCGTCCGTCGTCAACGCCGGTGTCCTCCCCCATCCGCTGACCAACGAACCGGTCGTCGGGCTGGTCGCGATCGGCAGCGCCCGCAAACTCGGCCACCTGCGCGCCGATCCGCGCGCGACAGTCACTGCCCGCAGCGGTTGGCAGTGGGCCACCGTCGAAGGAACGGCGCAGCTGATCGGACCCGATGACCCGCACCCCGACGTGGACGACGAGCGGCTGCAGGTGATCCTTCGCGAGGTCTTCGCCGCGGCCGGCGGCACCCACGACGACTGGGACACCTATGACCGGGTGATGCGCGAGGAACGCCGCACCGCGGTGCTGATCTCGCCGGATCGCGTCTATTCGAATCCGGCGCGGGGCTAGCCCAGTCCAGTCAGCGCCGGGGCGATCTTCTCGAGCCGGTCGATACCTTCGCGGAAGTCGCCGTTCAGCGGCGGCAGGATCACCACGTGGTCGGCGCCGGCCAGCAGGTGCTCCCGCGCGTCGTCCCGGATCACCGTCGGATCAGGGTCCAGCGACAACCCGACCACCAGCAGCTTGTCGGGCCCCAGTGTGGCTCGGGCTTGGGTGGTGAACTCGGCCGCCATTCCGGCCGGGAATGCCCCGTCGGCGATGTCGGCTGCCAGCGCCAGCATTTTCGGACCGTTCGCCGCGATGATCCTGGCGTACGCGGCGTCAGGGGCGGGCGGCCATGTCGGCTCATCCATCCGCTGGATGTAATCGCGCATCGCGGCCAGCGGACGGCCGAATTCCTGCCCGACGCTGGCGGCCTGTTCGGGATAGCCGACGCCCAGACCCAATACGAACCGGCCCGGGTAGGCGTCAGCGAGTTGAGCCGCCGCGGCATGCATCGTCTGCGCCGGCCGCGCCCAGATGTTGGCGATGCAGGTTCCGAACACCATCCGCTCGCTCTCGGCGAGCAGCGTGCCCAGTTGTACGAAGGCGTCCTTGCCGATCGTCTCGTTGACCCAGACCGCGCGATAGCCCGCAAGGTCGAGTCGCTGCACGGCTTTGCGTTGTAGATCGGCGTTCATGGCGACGGTCAACGAACCCGGCAGGCACACCCCGATCGGCCCCAGCGCCTCGCGGGCGGCGTCGACAACGGTCCCCATCAGTGCTGTACTTCGGCGAAGTAGTGGTCGTCTTCCAGATCGGCAAGCAGCCCCGGGTATTCCGGCTTCCAGTCGAGCAGCTTCTGGGTCAGCTCGCTGGACGTCGCGTCGTCCGCTCCGGCAAATGCGGCCAGAAACCCGAAGTGCTCGGCAGCCTCATCGGCGGTGATGCTCTTGGTCGGGAGGTCCAGGCGGCGACCGATGACCTCGGCGATGTCGCGAAATGGCACGCCCTCGTCGGCGACGCCGTGTAACCGCGTGCCCGCCGGCGCTTTCTCCAGAGCCAGCCGGTAGAGGCGCGCGGCATCGAGGGTGTGCAGCGCGGGCCAGCGGTTTGCGCCGTCGCCGATGTAAGCGGAGACCCCGGCCCTGCGGGCGCAGTCGATGATGTGGCTGGTGAAGCCGTGCTGGTCCAGGTCGCTGTGCACCAGCGGTGCGAGCCGGATGACCGATGACCGAACGCGCCGCTGCGCCAACGCAATTGCCGTGTTCTCCGCGTCGACCCGCGGCCCGGCGAGCAGGGTGTCTTCTTCGGTGGCGAGCCTTCCCTCGACGTAGGCCACCATTAACGTTCCTGACGTGCCGACAAATGGCTTGTCGGAGCCGACGAGCGCCTCGCCGATCGCCTCGACGGCGCGCAGATCCTTCTCGATGGATCCGAGGAAGTCGTCGAAGTCGTGGTTGAAGGCCAGGTGAATCACCCCGTCGGACGCGGCGGCGGCGGCTTGCAAACCGTCGAGGTCGTCGAGCGAGCCGCGATGCACATCGGCGCCCTGGGCCTCCAGGGCCGCGGCCGACCGATCCGATCGTGCCAGGCCGATCACCCCATGTCCGGCGCCAAGAAGTTCGGGCGCCAACGCCGACCCGAGGTGTCCCGACGCGCCGGTGACGAAAACTCGCATGTTGAACTCCCGGAATTAGCAGTTGAGCGGTAACACCACCTTGCGGCCGGCTTCGGCGCCAGTCCAAGGATTGTTTCGCAATACTCAATACCGATCAGGCATCACTACCGCTCACAGCGCTTAACGCACCGCTTACTGCCGAAGATGCTATTACCATGCGGACATGGACGAGATCCCGCCGGTCGACCTCGACCTCCGACTCGTGCGGTACTTCGTGACGGTGGCAGCCCATCGGCACTTCGGCCGCGCCGCCACCTCGCTGCGGGTTGCGCAGCCGTCGCTGAGCCGACAGATTCGACGACTGGAGCAGCAGCTGGGCGCCCGCCTGCTGGACCGCACCCCGCAGGGCACCCGGCTCACCGAAGCTGGCGAGGTCTTCCTGCCGGCGGCCAAAGCACTACTTCGTGCGGCCTCCCGCGCCGCATCTCAGACTCGGGCCGCCGCGCAGCCCAGTCGCATCACGATCGGCTACACCATGGGGCTCATCATCACCCCGGCGGTGCTCGAGATGCGCCGCGAGCACCCGGACGCCGACGTGCAAGCGATGCATCTCGCCTGGGACAAGGCGCGAAATGCGTTGCTCGACCACCGAGTTGACGCGATAGTCACTCGGCTGCCGTTCCCGACCGATCAGCTGCATGTGACCGTCCTCTACGACGAGCCCCGAGTATTGCTGGTGCCGTTGACCCATCGCCTGGCAGGCAAGGAGTCGATCACCCTCGACGACATCGCCGACGAGCCGATGCCGCAGATCCGAGATTCCGACCCGTCCTGGAGCGCCTTCTGGCGGGTCGATCCGCGTCCGGACGGGCGGCGCGCCCCCGGCGGGCCGTTCATCGAGGCGCTGGAGGACAAGTTCGAGGTCATCGCCGCCGGACAGGCCGTCGCGATCATCGCCGGCACACACGGCACCGCAATGCGGCCCGACCTGACCACGATTCCCATCCAAGGCGTCGAGCCCAGCCATGTCGTCGTGGCGTGCCGCGCCGACGATCGCAACCGACTGGTCGCGGCCTTTCGCAAGATCGCCGGCGCTCACATGACCGCGCCGACGTGATCAGCGCAGCTGCGCGCCGAGCTCCGCGATGACCTCGCGGGTCCGCCGTTTCGAGGCGATCAGCTCGTCGCGGTTGTCCCCGATCGGCAGCAGCCGCACCGACAGATCGGTCACGCCGGCATCGGCGAAGCTGCGCATCCGCGCCAGGATGGCGTCCTCGTCACCGGCCGCACAGATGTCGCCGACATCGCGGGCATCGCCGTAATCCAGCAGCCGCTTATAGGTAGGCTATACCTCTGCTTCGCCCAGGAACCGGTTGGCACGCTCTCGGGCCGCATCGACATCGATTGCAGCGCAGAGGCAAACCTGAATACCGGCGACGATGCGCGGTGCCGCC
>NZ_JBYCLA010000106.1:0-4145 GCF_057473665.1 Mycobacterium sp. TH-M25 | reverse complement strand
TGCCCGTTCGACGAGCCGACGACATCGGCCGCGTAGCCGATCACCATCAGCGGCAGCGCCACCAGCCATAGCCAGAAACCGGTGTCGACGTCGACCGGCCGGCTCGGCGGCGGTGGCGGCCCGGGCAGCGCGGAACCGGTCACGACAACCAGTCGGCCACGTGCGCGGCCCAGTAGGTGAGCACGATGTCGGCGCCGGCGCGCCGGATGCTGGTCAACGACTCGAGCGCGGCACCACGCTCGTCGATCCAGCCGTTGGCGGCGGCCGCGGCGATCATCGCGTACTCCCCCGACACCTGATAGGCCGCGACGGGGACCGGTGAAATCTCAGCGGCGGCCTTGAGGATGTCCAGATAACCCATCGCCGGTTTGATCATCACGATGTCGGCACCCTCGTCGAGGTCGAGCCGCACTTCATGCAACGCCTCGCGGGCATTGCCAGGATCCTGCTGGTAGGTGCGCCGGTCGCCCATCAGACTGGAGCTCACCGCTTCCCGGAACGGGCCGTAGAACGCCGATGCGAACTTGGCCGCGTAAGCCAGGATGATCACGTCGGTGTGGCCGGCGGCGTCCAGGCCGTCTCGGATGGCCGCCACCTGGCCGTCCATCATGCCGCTCGGCCCTACCCCGTGCGCACCCGAATCGGCTTGCGCCACCGCTAGTTGTACATAGCGCATCAGGGTAGCGTCGTTGTCGACGCGGCCGCACTCGTCGAGCACACCGCAGTGACCGTGGTCGGTGAATTCGTCGAGGCAGGTGTCGGCCATCAGCACCGTCGAGTCACCGAGATCTCTGCTCAGGTCGCGCAGCGCGAGGTTGAGGATGCCGTCGGGATCCGTTCCCGCCGACCCGGCCGCATCTTTGTCCTCGGCGCGAGGCACACCGAACAGCATCAGCCCGCCCACTCCGGCGGCTACCGCGTCGTGCGCGGCTTTGCGCAACGAGTCGCGGGTGTGTTGGTACACGCCCGGCATAGAAGCGATCGGTGCTGGCTCGTCGATGCCGTCGGCAACGAACATCGGCAGCACCACATGTCGTGGTTCCAGCGATGTCTGCGCCACCAATCGGCGCAGCGCCGCAGTCGACCGGAGTCGACGCGGACGCTGCCGGGGGTACATCGGGATACTCCTAGCGCCTGCGGCTCTTCTTACGCGGCGGCGGCAGCGCACCCTCGGCGCGCAGCCGGGCGGCATGCTCGGCCAGCGCCTCGATCAGCGGACCGACCGCGGCGGTTTCGGGCTGCACGTCGACGCGCAGACCGAATTCGGCGGCAGTCTCAGCGGTTTTCGGGCCGATGCAGGCGACGATGGTGCGCGCGTGCGGCTTGCCGGCGATGCCGACCAGGTTGCGCACCGTCGAGCTGGACGTGAAGCACACCGCGTCGAAGCCACCGGTCTTGATCATCTCGCGGGTGGCAGCCGGCGGCGGCGCAGCCCGCACGGTCCGGTAGGCGGTGACGTCTTCGATCTCCCAACCGCGTTCGCGTAGACCCTCGGCCAGCGTCTCGGTGGCGATGTCGGCGCGCGGCAGCAGAACCCGGTTCACCGGGTCGAAGATGCTGTCGTAGTCCGGGAATTCGTCCAGCAGACCCAGCGACGACTGCTCGCCGGAGGGCACCAGCTCGGGGCTGATCCCCAACGCGCGGACCCGGTCGGCGGTCGATTCGCCGACGCAGGCGATCTTGACGCCGGAGAACGCGCGGGCGTCCAGGCCGAACTCGCAGAACTTCTCCCACACCGCGCGCACCGCGTTGGTAGAGGTGAACACCACCCACTGGTAACGTCCGTCGACCAGGCCTTTGACCGCGCGCTCCATTTGCGCGGGGCTGCGCGGCGGCTCGACGGCGATGGTCGGCACCTCGATCGGGAGCGCGCCGTGCGCGGTCAGCCGCTCGCTCATCTCGCCGGCCTGATCCTTGGTGCGCGGCACCAGCACGGTCCAGCCGTACAGCGCGCGGCTTTCCCACCAGTTCAGCTTGGCTCGGTTGGCGACCGTCTTGCCGATGGTGACGATGACCGGCGCGGGCGCCGCGTCGTCGGCGGCGAGCAGCAGCGTCGTATCGGTCAGACCGCCCAGCGTCGACTCCACCGAGCGCTGCGCGCAGGTGGTGCCCGACGAGGTGACCACGCAGGGCGTGGTGTCGGACAGGCCGTATTCGATCAGCGTCCGGGCCGCGTCGGCCACGTGCGAAGAGGTGGCCTGCAGGATCAGCGGACCCGGCCCGGCGGCCAGAGCACCCCAGTCGACGTCGGGGTCACGAACGTCGGCGACGGTGTGCGACGAGCCCAGCGGCAGCCCGGCGTAGGTCGGAGCTGCGGCGCTGGCAGCCAAGCCCGGCACGATCTCGAAGAGCAGGTTGCTGCGGGCCACGGTGTTCACCTCGGTGATCACCGCGTCCACCGACAGCGGATCACCGGAGACCAGCCGTACGACGTCGGCTCCGGTGCGGGCCTCGGCCACCAGCGTCTTGGCCACCTCGGCCGGATCGCCCAGGGCAGGCCGGATGTCGGGCCCCACCGACATCACCGCGGCGGGTTGATCGCCCGCGTCGGCGCCTGCAGTGCCGTCGCCGGCCTCCCCGACCGGCGTCGCAGCCGGGGCGGGCCCAGAGACCGGCGGCAAGTCCTTGCCGATCAACGCCAGCACCGGCTCGGGCACGTCGGGGTCAATGAACACCAGGGGGGCATTGGCCAGCACCGCAGCGGCCCGCGTCGTCAGTAGGGCTGGGTCGCCTGGACCCGAGCCCACGAACATGATGCGGCCGGGCCGCGGCTTGCGCCCTCGCGTCGTCATCGTCGCTCCTACCTACCTTGTTGGCGCGCGTGCGTTACCGCGCGCTCGACATGACTTCCCGTGCCCCCAGGTCGAACAGCTCGGCGGCCACCGAGAGCCCGAGCTCTCGTGCCCGATCCGGACTTCCGACACCGGACGCGCGGATCACGTCGGATCCGTCCAGTGCCGCCACACAGCTGCGCAGCGACAACTCCTCGAAGATGTGGCCGTCCTCGTCGATGGACTCGACCACTTCCGCGATCGCCCCCACCGGCGCGGAACAACCCGCCTCCAGTTCGGCGAGCAGGGTCCGCTCGGCGGTGACGGCCGCACGGGTGTCGGCGTCGTCCAGCTCCGCGAGCAGTGTCGCGAGCCGGGAATCCCCAGCTCGACACTCGACGGCGAGCGCTCCTTGACCCGGCGCCGGCAACATCTGCACCGGCTCCAGCGTCTCGGTGACATCGTCGAGACGACCCAGCCGGGTCAGACCCGCCCGGGCAACCACGATCGCGTCCAGATCGCCACTGCTTACCCTGTTCAACCTGGTGTCTAGGTTGCCTCGTAGGGGGCGAATTTCCAAACCGAGACCCAGTGCTCTAAGCTGCGCAGCCCGCCGGGGCGACGACGTGCCCACGATTGCGCCGTTCGGCAGCTCTCCCAGCACCAACCCGTCGCGGGCCACCAGCGCATCCCGCGGATCTTCCCGCCGCGGAATCGCCGCGATCACGAACCTGTCGTCCGGCGCGGTCGGCAGATCTTTGTAGGAATGCACGGCCATGTCGACTTCGCCGGCGGCGATCGCTTCCCGTAGCGCAGCGGTGAAAACGCCGACACCGATATCGGCGATCGGTTCGTGTGACTGATCACCGGCGGTGCTGACGATCACCAGCTCGGCGTGCCGGCCCTTGGCCCGCAGGGCATCGCGGATGCCGCCGGCCTGGGTGGTGGCCAGCAAGCTGCCACGGGTACCTATCCGGATCACCTCGGGCAAGCGGCTACTCAGCGGAATCTCTTGGCAAAACGGACAATTCGCCCGCGTTGGCGACGGCATCGACGGCGGTCTGATTGAGTTCGAACAGTTCCCTGAGGGCCTCGGCGTAGCTGTCGCCGCCGGGCGCGCTGGCCAGCTGCTTGATCCGTACCGTCGGCGCGTGCAACAGCTTGTCGACGACGCGGCGCACCGTGCGGGCGACCTCGTCGCGCTGGCCGGCTTCCAGGCCGGGCAGTCGGTTGTCGAGGCGTAGCAGTTCGGCCTCGACGACGTCGGCGGCCCGCTGGCGCAGCGCGGTCACCGTCGGGGTGACTTCGGCCATCCGCTGGCCGGCCAGGAAGGTGGCAACTTCGGCGGCGACCAGGTGACGAGCGGCGTCGGCG
>NZ_JBYCLA010000105.1:0-1319 GCF_057473665.1 Mycobacterium sp. TH-M25 | reverse complement strand
GTATTGACATCTTCGGCTTGTTCTCCCTAACTTTTGTAAGCACACCGGCAAAGAAGGGGACTTCTGCGATGACTACGGCGGTGAGACGAAGCGAGCCGACTCGGGAAGAGTTCGCCGAGCGCCTCCTGCAGGGTTCGGTGAAGAAGTCCTACGCTCCGGTCGTCGACATCGACTGGGACGCCCCGCTGGATCCTGATAAGTTCTTCCTGCCGCCGCGGATGTGCACGCTGTACGGCACGTCGCTGTGGGAGTCGATGACCCGAGCGCAGCAGATCGACCTGACCCGCCAAGAGCTGGTCAACGTCTTGTCGGCCGGCATCTGGTTCGAGAACATCCTCAATCAAGCGCTGCTGCGCGACATGATGCACCGCAATCCCTCCGCCAAGGCCACCCATTACAAGCTGACCGAGCTCGGCGACGAAACCCGCCACATGGTGATGTTCGGCAAGGCGATCGACCGCATCGGCGGTGTACCGGTGCGGCCCAAGTACTACCAGCGGGTGATGATCAACCTGCTGCCGAAGCTGTTTCGCGGCAGCGTGCTGTGGGCGGCCGCGCTGCTCGGCGAGGAGATCTTCGACGCGCTGCAACGCCAGATTCTCGACGACCCCGACTTGCAGCCGATCGTCGCGCGGTTGATGCGGATTCACGTCACCGAAGAGGCTCGCCACATCCAGTTCGCCCGCGACGGGTTGCGCCGGGACGTGCCAGCGCTGCCCTGGTATCGGCGCGTCTACCTCGCCAATCTGCAAGGCGCGGGCGGCCTGTTCTACCGGCACCTGTTCACCCTTCCAGTCGTCTACCAGCGAGCCGGGCTGGACGGACGCGAGGCGCGTCGAGTCGCACGTGCCAACCCGCACTTCCACGCCTACTGCCGGTCGGCCTTCGCGCCGTTGGCCGCGTTTTTCGAAGGGGTCGGCCTGATGGGCCGGCTGGGCCGGCGGATGTGGCGGCGGGCCGGGTTCCTGTGAGCGAACACGGCGGCGGTGGCGGCGGTGACTCCATCGGTGTCATCGACGCGATTGTGCTGGGCGACCCGAGCCGCGTCCACGGAGAGTTGAACAACTTCACCGTCGCCCCCACCGCAGTGGAAAAGCAGTTCGACAACGGCGCGGACGCCTGGACGGTGACCACCGCCGACGGCCAGACGCTGACCGCGCGGGTGCTGATCAACACCACCCCCGGCAACGACGACGTCGTCGCGGCCCATGGCATCCCCAACTATTTCCGGAGTCCCGGGCCGCACACTGCACGTCAGGCTCGCTATGTGGCCGGGTTGGTCGATGGGCTGCACCGCTGCCGGTCCACTCGGATCGAAG
>NZ_JBYCLA010000104.1:0-2197 GCF_057473665.1 Mycobacterium sp. TH-M25 | reverse complement strand
GTCGGCACGGCGACCTCGGCGCCGACGAGATGGCGCTGGTGGTCCAGCGCGCCGACGCGTGGCGGGACACCGAATCCGAGCGGGGCTTCTCGATGGCACTGGGCCGGCTCGGCGACCCGGCAGACGCCGATTGTCTTCTGGTCGAGGCGGTGCAACGCGACGGCACCGTGGTGGCGATGCTGTCGCTGGTTCCGTGGGGGACCAGCGGCGTCTCACTGGACGTGATGCGCCGTTCACCGCAATCCCCGAACGGCACCATCGAGCTGATGGTCAGCGAATTGGCGTTGCAGGCTCAAGGCATTGGCATCAGCAAGATCTCGCTGAACTTCGCCATGTTCAGGTCGGCGTTCGAGCAAGGCGCGCAGCTCGGTGCCGGCCCGGTGGCGCGATCCTGGCGCCGGGTGCTGATGTTTTTCTCGCGATGGTGGCAGTTGGAGACGCTGTATCGATCGAACATGAAATACCAACCCGATTGGGTGCCCCGCTACGCGTGCTACGAGGATGCCCGGCTGATCCCCCGGGTGGGCGTAGCGTCGGTGATCGCGGAAGGCTTTCTGGTGTTGCCGTTCTCCGGGCGCAACAAACAGCACACTGGCCACCACTCGTCGGTGCCGGCGGCGGTGGTGGCGACCGGCCTGCTGCACAGCGACGGCACCGCGCCCGATCTCTCCGGGCTGACCGCTGATCCGTTCGACTCTGCCGATACGGCCCCGCGCAGCACACGACTGCCCGAACAGGTGCGAGTCCGGCTGGCCAAGCTCAAGATCCTGCAGGACAATGGCATTGACGTCTATCCGGTGGGTCGACCGCCCACTCACACGGTGGCCCAAGCCCTGGCCGGCCTGGATGCCGGGGCCGCGGTCTCGGTAGCGGGCCGGATGCTGCTGATGCGCGACTACGGCGGAGTGCTCTTCGCCCAGCTGCGCGACTGGTCCGGTGAATTGCAACTGCTGCTGGACAATTCGCTGCTCGCAGAGGTCAATAGCGGCTGCGCTGCGGACTTCAGCCGGGCCGTCGACCTCGGTGACCTGGTCGAGGTGACCGGCAACATGGGACGCAGCCGCAACGGAACACCGTCGCTGCTGGTGCAGCGCTGGCGGCTGATCGGCAAGTGCCTGCGCCCGCTGCCGAACAAGTGGAAAGGGCTGACCGACCCCGAGGCGCGGGTGCGGTCCCGCTACGTGGACCTGGCGGTCAATACCGAGTCCCGCGCGCTGGTAACGGCCCGCAGCAAGGTGCTGCGGGCAATCCGGGAGACGTTGTTCGCCAAGGGTTTTCTGGAAGTCGAAACCCCGATCCTGCAGCAGTTGCACGGTGGCGCCAGCGCTCGCCCGTTCACCACCCACATCAACGCCTATGACTTGGACCTGTATCTGCGCATCGCCCCGGAGTTGTACCTCAAGCGGCTGTGCGTGGGCGGTGTCGAGCGGCTCTTCGAACTGGGCCGAGCGTTCCGCAACGAGGGCGTCGACTACAGTCACAACCCGGAGTTCACCTTGCTTGAGGCCTATCAGGCGCACGCCGACTATCTGACCTGGATCGACGGAGCCCGCGAGCTGATCCAGAACGCCGCCTGCGCGGCCAACGGCGCGCCGGTGGTGCTGCGGCCTCAACGGGACGGCGCAGGCAGCGCCGAGGGCACGCCCGGTCGCCTTGAACCGGTGGACATCTCCGGCGTCTGGCCGGTGCGTACCGTGCACGACGCGGTCTCGGATGCGCTCGGTGAGCATATCGACGCTGACACCAACCTGGCCACCCTGCGCCGGCTGTGCGACGCCGCCGGTGTCCACTTTTTCCGGCAGTGGGATCCCGGCGCGCTGGTGCTCGAACTCTACGAGCAGCTCGTCGAGACCCGCACCGAGCAGCCCACCTTCTACACCGACTTTCCCACGTCGGTGTCGCCGCTGACCCGACCGCATCGTTGCAAACGCGGAGTGGCCGAGCGGTGGGACTTGGTGGCCTGGGGCGTCGAGTTGGGTACGGCTTACAGCGAACTCACCGATCCGGTGGAGCAGCGCCGCCGGCTGCATCAGCAGTCGTTGCGCGCGGTCGGCGGAGATCCCGAGGCCATGGAGCTCGACGAAGATTTCCTTCAGGCCATGGAGTACGCGATGCCCCCGTCCGGCGGGATGGGGATGGGCGTCGACCGGCTCGTCATGCTGGTCACCGGCAGCAGCATCCGGGAGACGCTGCCCTT
>NZ_JBYCLA010000103.1:0-6709 GCF_057473665.1 Mycobacterium sp. TH-M25 | reverse complement strand
CAAGCACCGCGGCGGCTTTAACTACTACGTTTAACCATCGCCGGAAGGGACACGACATGCTGCACCGGATCGCATTGCTGGCCATCGCCGCACCGCGGCGGGTGATCGCCGGTGCCGTGCTGGTCTTCGTTGGGGCGGCCATATTCGGCATCCCGGTCGCCAAAAGCCTGACGGCTGGAGGCTTTCGCGATCCTGGGTCCGAGTCGGCGCAGGCCACCCGGCTATTGACGGACAAGTTCGGCGAAAGCGATCAGCAAATGTTGATCGTGGTGACCGCTCCCGAAGACGCCCGCAGTAATCAAACTCGCCAGGTCGGCACCGACATCATCGAGCACCTGCAACAATCGCCATACGTCTTCAACGTGTCCTCGGCGTGGACATCGCCGTCGACCACCACCGACCTGGTGAGCAAGGACGGCAAATCCGGATTGATCGTGGCCAACCTCAAAGGTGGGGAAAACAACGCGCAAAAATACGCCAAAACACTGGCCGACCAACTGGTGCACGACCGAGACGGAGTCAGTGTGCGCGCCGGCGGCATCGCGATGGTCTACGCCCAGATCAACGATCAAAGCGAACGTGATCTGCTAGTCATGGAGTCCATCGCCATCCCGCTGAGCTTCCTGGCGCTGGTGTGGGTGTTCGGCGGACTGCTCGCGGCAGCGCTGCCGATCGCTGTGGGACTGATCGCCATCGTCGGCTCGATGACGATACTGCGCCTGATCACCTTCAGCACCGAGGTCTCGATTTACGCGCTGAACCTGACCACCGCGATGGGCCTGGCCATAGCGATCGACTACACGCTGCTGATCATCAGCCGCTACCGCGACGAGCTGGCGGACGGTAGCACCCCCAACGAGGCGCTGATCCGGACCATGGCCACCGCCGGGCGCACCGTGTTGTTCTCGGCGACCACCGTCGCGTTGTCGATGGCGGTGCTGGTGTTGTTCCCGATGTACCTTTTGTCGTCGTTCGCCTACGCCGGGGTGGCCACCGTGGCATTCGCCGCCATTGCGGCGATCGTGGTAACCCCGGCGGCCATCGTGGCGCTCGGGCCCCGGCTGGATTCCCTGGATGTGCGCCAACTGGCGCGCCGGGTGCTGCGCCAGCCCGCCCCGGTGCCCAAACCGATCGAGCAGCAGTTTTGGTACCGGTCAACCAAGCTGGTGATGCGCCGAGCCCTGCCGATCGGCCTGGTTGTGGTGGCGCTGCTGGTGCTGCTCGGGGTTCCATTCCTACGGGTGAGGTGGGGCTTTTCCGATGACCGTATGCTGCCGCGTTCGGCGTCCGCGCATCAGGTTGGCGACCAGCTACGCAACGACTTCGCCAACGATTCCGCGGCGGCGGTGTCGGTCGTCGTCCCCGATGCCCGCGGCTTGGACCAGGCCGACGTTGACCGCTACGCCGCCGACCTGTCGCGGGTGCCCGACGTGTCGGTGGTCACCGCCCCGACCGGCACCTTTATCGGCGGCAATAAGATTGGACCACCGGCCGCAGCTGCCGGTCTGGCTCATGGCAGCGCATTTTTGACCGTCGCCAGCGCCGCGCCGTTGAACTCGAAAGCCTCCGACACCCAGCTCGACCGGCTGCACGAGGTGCCAGGACCGGCTGGCCGCTCAGTTCAGATGGCCGGGCTGGCCCAAGCCAACCGGGACAGCGTCGACGCTATTACGGCAATACTGCCTCTGGTGCTCGGCTTGATCGCTGTCGTCACGCTCGTACTGTTGTTTTTACTCACCGGCAGCGTGGTGCTGCCGCTCAAAGCGTTGATCCTCAACGTGTTGTCGCTGACGGCGACGTTCGGCGCGCTGGTATGGATCTTCCAGGACGGCCACCTTGGCGCCTTCGCAACCACACCTACCGGAACACTGATCGCCAACATGCCGGTGCTGTTGTTCTGCATCGCGTTCGGCCTGTCGATGGACTACGAGGTGTTCCTCGTGTCGCGGATCCGTGAATACTGGCTGGCTTCGTCGCAGACCAGTCAAGCCAACGACGAAAGCGTAGCGCTGGGTGTGGCCCGCACCGGGCGCGTGATTACCGCCGCCGCGCTGGTGATGTCCATCGCGTTCGCCGCGTTGACAGCATCCCAGGTGTCATTCATGAGAATGTTCGGATTGGGCCTGACCCTTGCCGTACTGATGGATGCGACCCTGGTACGCATGGTGCTGGTACCGGCATTTATGCACGTGCTGGGCCGGGTCAACTGGTGGTCCCCCAAACCGCTGACCTGGCTGCACGACCGAGTGGGCATCAGTGAATCCACCGTCCACGGCAGACACGCGGCCCCCGCTTACGCCACGATCGATGAACGCTAGATGCTCGCTTACCTCCGCCCCATTGCTCGCCAACGTGGCACTCAATGGTGCGGTGCGGAACGGTGCTGTACGTCGCCTTGGCGACATCCAACGGTTACCGGGCCCTGCCCACGGCATCGTGCTGATAACTGTCACCGCCGTAGAACCGCTGATCTCCACAGCCTACGACGACGGCAGTACTGAAGAACAGATCGCGTCCCAATGGCGTGCCCGCTACCGGACTCGCTGAGCGGTCGGATCGCGCCTTTCTAATGACGGATGGTGAAGTATCGAGACATCCGAAACGTAATAGACCGTCGGTACGTAATGGTCAGCCGGTGGGCCCGCGGCACTGCGGCTCGCTAGACTGCGGACGTGGCTGCCACTACCAGGGACGACGGATACATCGCGACCGGCCAGCGATCAGCGCAGGATCTGATCACCGCACTGCCCAAGGCGGAACTGCACGTCCACCTCGAAGGCACCATCACGCTGGCCACCGCCGTGCGCTGCGCCAACCGCAACGCCGTCACGCTGCCGTGGCGGACCGAGGACGAATTGGCCGCGGCGTATCACTTCGCCGACTTGCCAGGCTTTCTCACCGTGTTGTTTCAGGTCGCGCGCACCCTGCGCCAGCGCCAAGACTTCTACGATCTCACCATCGACTACCTGCAGCACGCAGTGGCTGACAATGTCGTCCGCGCGGAGATCTTCTTCGGCCCACAAACCTTCCTCGACGTCGGTGTAGAGATCTCGACCATGCTCGATGGAGTCCTGGCCGCCACCGTCGACGCCCGAGCCGAATGGGGCATCGACAGCGAAATCCTCTGCACCGCGGAACGTCACCGCGACGAATCATCAGCGCTAGAACTCTTGGAGCTCCTGGACCCCTGGCGTGAACACATCCTTGGCATCGGCCTGAGCTCCGCCGAGCGCGGCAACCCTCCCTCGAAGTTCACGCGATACTTCGACGCTGCCCGCAATCGTGGATACCGGCTCACCATCCATGCCGGCGAGGACGGCCCGCCCGAGTACATCCGCGACGCACTCGACAACTGCCGCCCCGACCGCATCGACCACGGCGTGACCGCCGCCGACGACCCCCATCTCATCGAACGTCTCCGCGACGAGGGCATTCCGCTGACGATGTGCCCACTGTCCAACCGGGCGCTGCACGTCGTCGACAGTCTCGCCGACCACCCACTCAAGACGCTCCTCGATGCCGGCGTGGTCGTCACAATCAACTCCGACGATCCCCCATTCTTCGGCGGCTACCTCAACGACAACTACACCGCAGCCGCAGAAGCCCTCGGCTTGACTGGCGAGAACGTCTACACGCTGGCCCAAAACAGCATCCAAGCCAGCTTCCTGCAGACCCCAGACAAAGCCGCCCACCTAGCACTCTTGGACGAGAAATACTGCGCTGCAGCATCAATCGATATCCCGCGATACTGATGGCGAACCGTCGCCGCCCAACCTCGACCAGATAAGCGGCCTCGCTCAGCTGCACAGATTCCACTGCCTGATCGTTGGCTCCACAACAAGTGCCCCAGGGCCCTGGGGTGCTCCGTGAAATCGCGGGCACCGCAGTCCACGACGCGTGGGCACCCTACGATAACTATCCGCAGCTCACCCACGCCCTGTGCAACGCCCATGTGCAAAGAGAACTCGTCGCCGTCATCGAGTACCACCACGCTCACCCAAGGGGCTCTGAGCCGCCCCGGCATGTCCGGAGACTCCGTTCCTTGGGAAGGATGGGGTCATGTCAGGGAGTGCGTCGAGGAGGTACCCGGCCGAGTTGCGTGAGCGAGCGGTCCGGATGGCTGGCGAGATCAGGGCCGATCACGACTCGGACTGGGCGACGATGTGCAAGGTCGCGCAGCTACTCGGGATCGGAACGGCGGAGACCGTGCGGAAGTGGTGTCGGCAGGCCGAGGTTGACGCCGGCCGGCGGCCCGGTGTGAGCACTGAGGAGTCGGCGGAGCTGAGGCGGGTGAAGCGGGAAAACGCTGAACTCAAGCGCGCCAACGCCATCCTCAAGAGCGCATCGGCTTTCTTCGCGGCCGAACTCGACCGGCCACTGCGCTGATCGTGCGCTACATCGACGAGCACGTCGGTGAGCGCCACGATGATGCCGACGGGCCAGGTCTGCGCTGGGGTGTCGAGTCGATCTGCGACCAGCTCACCGAGCTGGGTGCCAGGATCGGCCCCGCGACCTACTACGAGCATCGTGCCCGCAGACCCACTAAGCGAGAGGTTCAAGACATGGAACTGAAGCCGAAGATCGCTGCCGCGCACGCGGCGAACTACGGCGTCTACGGTGCCCGGAAGATATGGCTGACGCTGAACCGCGAACGGCCCAAAAACACGCCGCCGATCGCGCGCTGCACCGTGGAACGGCTCATGGGCGAACTCGGCCTGGCCGGCGTGGTGCGCGGCAAGGTCAAGCGGACCACGATCAGTGATCCGCGTGTACCGAAACCACTCGACCTGGTCGACCGCGACTTCCGCCCGACGGCACCGGATCGATTGTGGGTCGCCGATTTCACCTATGTCTCGACATGGTCGGGCTGGTGCTACACCGCGTTCGTGATCGACGCATACGCCCGCCGAATCTTCGGTAGCGACCACGATGACCAGCCGGCTCGTCGTCGACGCCGTCGAGCAGGCAATCTGGACGCGGCAGCGTGACGGCAACAACCTGGCCGGGCTGATCGCGCACCACGATCGCGGAGTCCAGTACCTCTCCTTGGCCTACACCGAGCACCTGGCCGCCGCTGGCATCAAGCCCTCGACCGGAGCCGTCGGGTCGTCGTATGACAACGCCCTGGCCGAGTCCGTGATCGGGCTCTACAAGACCGAGTTGATCAAACCGCGCCGGCCCTGGAAGGGCTTCGACGACCTCGAGATCGCCACCGCCGAATGGGTCGACTGGTTCAACCACCGCCGCCTCTTGGAGTACTGCGACGACCTCACACCAGTTGAAGCCGAAGGCGCTCACTACGCTCACCACCAGGCCCCAGCAACCGCCGGGGCCTCAAAATAGAAAGTCTCCGGACACGCCGGGGCGGTTCACTACATCACCCGACAGCTCTACCGGACCCTCACCGCAGCACACCCGATCCCGGTCGCAGCCACTTGACACGATATAGAAGCATCCCGGGTTGGTTCAGCATGCCTAAACTCCGGCAGAAGGTCTCCGGCCGCATGCGCACACTGAACGGCGCCGAGCACTTCGCCGCCCTACGCTCCTACATCGCCACCAGCAAGCACGGCATCGAAACCATCGACGCACTCACGAGACCCACCACCAGAAACCCCTGGATCCCCGAAACCACCTGACCAGTTACACCAAAATAACGAGTTGGTAGTCCTCGCTCATCCGGTTCGACACAGCCGTGTTATCCTCGTCACAGTCGCAACTAATGCGACGTCCATGGAGGGCCCATGAACCAGGTGCGGCTGATGTTTCCGCTAGCAGTCGATCAAGCTTTCCAGGCTGAGATTCGACTGAATCGGTTTGATCGCCTCTACCCGGTTCTACCGCTCTTGGGCCACGCGGAGACGGACGCGTACGTCGCCGAGTCTTTGATCGACTTCAGTCGACTCGACCGGGCCGCGTACATCAAAGCGAACGATGTGCTCGATCGCATCGCGGTGGCCCGACCCGAGTACCTCATGACGTTTCAACGTCACTTGGAGTCGGACATCGCGAAGATGTTGCCGATGATGGCAGCGTCGGACGCACGACTCAGGGCGGCGAACGCTCAGCACTACCTCTTCGACTTGTGGGCCGACTGCGTTCGGCGCAGGTTGCTCAGCGCCGTGCGCTACCGCGACGTGATCTGGAATCCGACGATCATGTGCATCGAGATCACGCAACAGTGCAACGCGCGGTGCGGGCACTGCGCTTCGAACTCGTCCCCGCGCGCGAAGATTCGGCTCGAGCAGGGCAAGGTGCGCGAGATCGTCGAGCAGGCGGCGCGCGCCGGCGTGCAGTTCATGGGTCTCACGGGAGGCGAGCCATTCCTCGAGCAACCGACGCTGCTCGAAGCGATTCGCGTCGCGACGGAGAATGGAATTCGGTTCGACTACATAAACTCGAATTGCTTCTGGGCGAAAACCGAAGAGCGCGCCGTCGCGATGCTTCGACGGATCAAAGAGGTCGCCGACCCGAATCACGTGAAGCAAACCCGCGGCATGTTCAGCATGTCGTTGACGACCGAGCACCTGAAGTGGGTGCCGATCGGAAACTTCGTCAACGTGATTCGCGCCCACGCCCAAGTATTTCCGGGACAGACTCTCGAGATGGTCAGCGTGCGCGGTGACCTGCTCGGCCAGAAGCAGGAGCCGGCGTTCCTGCGCGTCATCGAGTTGCTCGGCGATTACGTCACGCGTGTCGATCGCGATGA
>NZ_JBYCLA010000102.1:0-3670 GCF_057473665.1 Mycobacterium sp. TH-M25 | reverse complement strand
GGAGATAAGCGTGCCCTCTCAAAGCCCCTCAGCTGAAAGCGCCTCTGCACGGTCCCAGGCGACCGCCGCCAAGCGGCGGGTCGCGGTTCTGGGTGGCAACCGGATCCCGTTCGCGCGCTCCGACCGCGCCTACGCGCAGGCCTCCAACCTGGACATGTTCACTGCCGCACTCGGCGGTCTGGTCGACCGGTTCGACCTCGCGGGCGTGCGGCTCGATGCCGTGATCGGCGGCGCGGTGCTCAAGCACAGCCGGGATTTCAACCTGATGCGCGAATCGGTGCTGGGCTCTGCGCTGTCGTCCTACACTCCGGCATTCGACCTTCAGCAGGCCTGCGGCACGGGTCTGCAGGCCGCGATTGCCGCCGCGGACGGCATCGCCGCCGGGCGCTACGAGGCGGCGGCGGCAGGAGGAGTTGATACCACCTCCGACGCGCCGATCGCGCTGGGCAACAACCTGCGCCACACGCTGCTCGGGCTGCGCCGGGCCAAGTCCAACGTCGACCGGCTGAAACTGGTCGGGAAGCTTCCCGCCAGCTTGGGAGTGGAGATCCCGGTGAACAGCGAGCCGCGCACCGGGTTGTCGATGGGCGACCACGCGGCGATCACCGCCAAGCAGATGGGCATCAAGCGGGTCGATCAGGACGAGCTGTCCGCGGCCAGCCACCGCAACATGGCGGCCGCCTACGATCGAGGCTTCTTCGACGACCTCGTCACACCGTTTCTGGGTCTTTACCGCGACGACAACCTGCGGCCGGACTCGTCGGCTGAGAAGCTGGCCAAGCTCAAGCCGGTGTTCGGCGTCAAGGCCGGCGACGCGACCATGACCGCGGGCAACTCGACGCCCTTGACCGACGGTGCCTCGGTGGCGCTGCTGGCCACCGAGGAGTGGGCCGCCGAGCGTTCGCTGACCCCGCTGGCGTACTGGGTTGACGCCGAGACGGCGGCGGTCGACTACGTCAACGGCGCCGACGGGCTGCTGATGGCGCCGACGTACGCGGTGCCGCGGCTGTTGGCCCGCAACGGGCTCACCCTGCAGGACTTCGACTTCTACGAGATTCACGAGGCGTTCGCCTCAGTCGTGCTGGCGCACCTGCAGGCTTGGGAGTCCGACGAATATTGCAAGGAGCGGCTCGGCCTGGACGCCGCGCTGGGGTCCATCGACCGGTCCAAGCTGAATGTCAACGGATCGTCGCTGGCGGCCGGGCACCCGTTCGCCGCTACCGGTGGTCGCATCCTCGCGCAATTGGCCAAGCAGCTGCACGAGGCGAAGGCCGCCAACGGCGGTAAACCGGTGCGCGGTCTGATCTCGATCTGCGCGGCCGGCGGACAAGGCGTCGCCGCCATCCTGGAGGCCTGACGGCCGGAGAGGCGCCGTTTAGCCTCGTCGAACCCCGGGTACTTAACGCCGCGGATGGCTCCGCGTTGCTATCGGGCCCCCGACCCAAAGGCAGCGCGGAGCATCCTTGAAATCGGTGGTCCGCGGCGCCTGCGGGTACCGGACCACGACCGGGGCCGCCACGGAATGAGGGGATCCCGCGGCGGCCCCTTTCGGGTGCCCGAAGCGTTTCCAGTGGAGGCAAACCACAGCGCTACCGAAAACCACAGCGCTACCGAAAACCACAGCGCTACCGAAAACCACAGCGCTACCGAAACCACAGCGCTACCGAAACCACAGCGCTACCGCCAACCACATCAGTACCTCAGTCCAGGTGGGAGTGCTGCGTAGAAATCGACGCATATGTGATATCACCGTGCCTGAGTCGCCAACGGCTGATATCGCATACGCGTCGATTTCGAAAAAGAAGTGCGCCCCTGGAGTCGGTGCTGCTGTTACCGATGTTGTAACAGGGACATCTCCCGTCTTCGAGGAGAGCGGGCGATGTCCCTGTCTAGCGGGATCAGAACGCGGCTTCGTCGAGCTCCATGATCTCGTTGTCGATGGTCTCCAACACCTGACGAGTACTGGTCAACAGCGGCAAGAAGTTCTTCGCGAAGAACGACGCCACCGCGATCTTGCCCTCGTAGTAGGACCGGTCGGCGTCGCTGACATCGCCGGCGTCCAGCGCCTCCAGGGCCACGGCGGCCTGACGCTGCAGCAGCCAGCCCAGCAGCAGGTCTCCGACGCTCATCAGGAAACGCACCGACCCCGTCCCGACCTTGTAGATGCTCGAGATCTCGTCCTGGGCGGCCATCAGGTAGCCGGTCAGCGTCGCCGCCATCGCCTGGACATCGGCCAAGGCCGTGGACAGCAGCGCACGCTCGGCCTTCAGTCGACCGTTGCCGGACTCGTTCTTGATGAACTCCTCGATCTGCCCGGAGACGTGCGCCAGCGCCACACCCTTGTCACGGACGATCTTGCGGAAGAAGAAGTCCTGCGCCTGGATGGCTGTGGTGCCCTCGTAGAGCGAGTCGATCTTGGCGTCACGGATGTACTGCTCGATCGGGTAGTCCTGCAAGAAGCCAGACCCCCCGAACGTCTGCAGGCTCTCGGTGAGCTTGGCGTAGGCCTGCTCGGAGCCGACACCCTTGACGATGGGCAGCAGCAAGTCGTTGACCTTGACAGCAAGGTCGGCCTCCACGCCGTGAACCGCCTTGGCAACCGGCGCGTCCTGGTAAGTGGCGGTGTACACGTACAACGCGCGCAAACCCTCGGCGTAGGCCTTCTGCGTTAGCAGACTGCGACGGACGTCCGGGTGGTGCGTGATGGTCACGCGCGGCGCCGTCTTGTCCGTCATCTGGGTCAGGTCGGCACCCTGCACCCGGTCCTTGGCGTAGGCAAGAGCGTTCAAGTAGCCGGTAGACAACGTGGCGATGGCCTTGGTACCCACCATCATCCGGGCCTGCTCGATGACCTCGAACATCTGCGCGATGCCGTTATGGACCTCGCCGACCAGCCAACCCTTGGCCGGTACGTCGTGCTGGCCGAAGGTCAGCTCACAGGTGGCGGAGGCCTTCAGGCCCATCTTGTGCTCGACGTTGGTGACGAAGACGCCGTTGCGCTCGCCCGGCTCGCCGGTCTCGAAGTCGAACAGCAACTTCGGCACGAAAAACAGCGACAAACCCTTGGTACCGGGGCCGGCGCCCTCCGGGCGGGCCAGCACCAAGTGGAAGATGTTCTCGAATAAGTCATCCGAGTCCGCGGACGTGATGAATCGCTTCACGCCGTCGATGTGCCACGAGCCGTCGTCTTGCTGCACGGCCTTGGTCCGACCGGCGCCGACATCCGAACCGGCGTCCGGCTCGGTGAGCACCATGGTGGACCCCCAGCCGCGCTCGGCGGCGATGATGGCCCACTTCTTCTGCTCTTCGGTGGCCAGGTGGTAGAAGATGCTGGCGAAACCGGCGCCACCGCCGTACATCCACACTGCGGGGTTAGCCCCCAGCAGGTGCTCGTGCAGCGACCAGACCAGCGCCTTGGGAACCGGTGTGCCACCGAGCTCCTCGTCGATACCGACTTTGTCCCAGCCGGCTTCGGTAACCGCGCGGACCGACGCTTTGAACGACTCGGGCAGCGCCACGGAGTGCGTCTCGGGGTCGAATACCGGCGGATTGCGGTCTGCGTCGACGAACGACTCGGCGACGGGGCCTTCAGCCAGCCGGCTCATTTCTACGAGCATTTCCCGAGCGGTGTCGACGTCCAGGTCGGTGTATTCACCTTCGCCGAATGCTT
>NZ_JBYCLA010000101.1:0-4419 GCF_057473665.1 Mycobacterium sp. TH-M25 | reverse complement strand
CGAGTTCGTCGATGCCGCCGGCAACGTCCGCCCGGGCTGGTCGGAGTTCGCCGAGGTCGTCGGCGAGCGGGGGCGCACGGGTCTGGACCGGTTGCGTGCGACGGTCAGCGCGCTCGTCGACAACGACGGAATCACCTATATTTCCATCGATAACAGCGCAAGCGACAGCATCACCGGCAATGGTCACGACAATGGTCACGACATCGCTGCACCCACACCCTGGCAGCTGGACGGGCTGCCGCTACTGGTCTCATCGGAAGACTGGGACACCCTGGAATCCGGTGTGATACAACGCAGCCAGCTGCTTGACGAAGTGCTGGCCGACATCTACGGGCCACGGCATGTGGTCACCAGCGGCGTGTTACCGCCCGAGTTGCTGTTCGCCCACCCCGGCTATATCCGGGCGGCCAACGGGATAGAGGTTCCCGGCCGGCGTCAACTCTTCCTGCACGGCTGCGACGTCAGCCGGGACGGGTCCGGGGGTTTCCTGGTCAACGCGGACTGGACACAGGCCCCGTCGGGAGTCGGATACGCACTGGCCGACCGCCGGGTAGTTGCGCACGCGGCTCCGAACCTCTACGAGCGGGTCAGTCCACGCCCCACCTCGCCGTTCGCCCAGACGTTGCGGTTGGCGCTGATCAACGTGGCGCCCGAGTCCGCCGTGGATCCGGTGGTGGTGGTGCTCACCCCGGGCAGCTACTCCGAGACCGCGTTCGACCAGGCCTATCTGGCATCGGCGCTGGGATTCCCCCTGGTGGAAAGTGCTGATTTGGTGGTTCGCGCCGGCAAGCTGTGGATGCGCTCGCTGGGCACCCTGAAGCAAGTCGACGTCGTGCTGCGGCGCGTCGACGCCGAGTATGCCGATCCGCTCGATCTGCGTTCCGATTCTCAGTTGGGCGTGGTCGGGCTGGTCGAGGTGCTCCGACGCGGAGCGGTGACCGTGGTCAACACGCTCGGCAGCGGCATTCTGGAAAGCCCAGGACTGCTGCGGTTCTTGCCCCAACTGGCGCAGCTGCTGCTCGGTGAGACCCCGCTGCTACCGACAGCTCCCCTCTATTGGGGCGGCATCGACGCCGAACGCTCACACCTGCTCGCCCGAATGTCGACACTGTTGATCCGGCCGACTACCGGTGGCCAGACCATCGTCGGGCCCGAGTTGTCGTCGGGGCAACGCGAGGCGCTGGCGGCACGCATCGAGGCCACCCCCTGGCAATGGGTCGGCCAGGAGCCGCCGCAGTTCTCGTCAGCACCCACCGACCACTACTCGGACGGGCTGAGTTCCGCCAGCGTCGGAATGCGGTTGTTCACCGTCGCTCAACGGGGCGGCTACGCGCCGATGAGCGGTGGGCTCGGTTACGTCCTGGCGCCTGGAAACGCTGCCTACACCTTGGATACCGTTGCGGCAAAAGATATCTGGGTGAGGCCTTCGACGCGCACCCAAGCCGAGGTCACGGCGCCCACAGCCGAGCTGCCGGCAATCAAGCCCAGCGGCACCCGCGGGATCAGCTCGCCGCGGGTGCTCTCCGATCTGTTCTGGCTGGGCCGCTACGCTGAGCGGGCTGAGGGCATGGCCCGCTTGCTGACCATCACCCGTGAGCGTTACCACGAATTCCGCTACCGCCCAGAGATGGCGGGCAGCCAATGTGTGCCCGTACTGCTCGCCGCACTTGAGCAGATCACCGGCACGGGCACCGGAAATTCCGACGCGAAGCGGGTGGCGGATGCGCCACGCACCCTGTGGTCGTTCACCGTCGATGCACAGCGCCCCGGTTCGCTGACGCAGTCAGTGGAACGCCTGGGTTTGGCGGCCCGAGCGGTACGTGACCAGATGTCCAAGGACACCTGGATGATCCTTGGTGGTGTCAAACGGGCCTTGGCGCAGCTGACGAACGGACGCCCAGCCCCACCTAGCGAACCCGCAGCCGATGACACCGCGTTGGGCACTGCGCATGCTCTGACTCTGGCGGGAATGCTGGCACTGTCCGGAGTGGCCGCCGAATCGATGGTTCGTGACGTCGGTTGGACGATGACCGATATCGGCAAACGGATCGAGCGCGGGTTGTGGCTAGCCGGACTGTTACGCGCCACGTTGGGGAGAGCTCACGGCCTCGTCGACGAGCAAACAATCACCGAGTCCACTCTGGTGGCTTGCGAGTCGTCGGTGATTTACCTGCGGCGCAACCTGGGCGCGGTGAGTGTTGGCGCGGTGGCCGAGCTGGTGCTCTTCGATCCAGAGAACCCGCGGTCGCTGGTGTACCAGCTGGAACGGCTGCGCGCCGACGTGAAGTCACTGCCCGAAGTGTCCGGCCCGTCAAAGGCTGAACGGTTGGTCGATGAGATCAACACCCCGCTACGACGCTTGGACCCGGCCGACCTCAATGTGGTTGGCGCCGAAGGCGAGCGGGCCGAGCTGACCGCGTTGCTTGACGGTGTGCACACCGGGCTGCGCGACCTGGCCGGCGTCATCACCGCCACCCAGCTCTCGCTGCCCGGCGCGATGCAGCCGCTGTGGGGATCCGACCGACGCCGGACGCTGCCGTGACCGCACTCTCCGGCCAGCCGCCTACCCGCCGTTATCGCATCACCCACCGCACCGAATACCGTTACTCCGATATCGTGACCAGTTCCTATGGCCGCGGGTTTCTCAGGCCGCGTGACTGCGAGAGGCAGCGCTGCCTTGCCCACGAGTTGCGGATCGAGCCGGCACCTGCCGACAGCTCCATCAGTCGCGACACCTACGGCAACGTCAGCTCGTATTTCCACATCACCGAGCCGCACCAAACCCTGACGATCACCAGTGACTCCATCGTCGAGGTGGACCCGCCACCGGCCGATCTCTACGACGGCGGATCAGCGTGCGCCCCCTGGGAGACCGCTCGTCCCGCCGGCTTGGACGGGGCGCTGGCCACTGATTTCACCCTTGACCTGGACCCGCCGGAGATCACCGATGACGTGCGCGAGTACGCCGCTCCCAGCTTCGCGGCGGGGCGCTCGCTGATCGAGGTGCTGCGCGACCTGACTGGACGAATCTACGGCGACTTCACCTACCGCTCCGGTTCGACGACGGTGTCTACCGGAGTCACCGAGGTGTTGGCGGCCCGTGAAGGGGTATGCCAAGATTTCGCCCGGCTGGCGATCGCTTGCTTGCGCGCCAACGGCCTGGCCGCCAGCTATGTCTCCGGCTATCTGGCCACCGACCCGCCGCCGGGCAAGGACCGGATGATCGGCGTCGACGCTACCCACGCCTGGGCGGCGGTGTGGACACCTGAGCACCACTGGCTCGGCCTGGACCCCACCAACGACCAGATGGCCGACGAGCGATACATCATCGCCAGCCTTGGCCGCGACTACACGGATGTGCCGCCGCTGCGCGGTATCATCTACACTAACTCCGAGAGCAGCGTCATCGACGTCGCCGTCGACGTAACACCCTGCGAAAGTGAAGTGCTGCATGCGTGACTTCGTGTGCCCCAACTGCGGTCAGCGCTTGACGTTCGAGAACTCGATATGCTTGTCCTGCGATGCCGCACTCGGGTTCTCGCTCGATGACATGACCCTGCTGGTGATCGCCGAATCGGAGCGCGACCAACCCGGCGCCGTCCACGCCGAGGATTACCAACTGTGCTCCAACCTTCATCTCGCCGAATGCAATTGGCTGGTCAAGGAGCGCCAATTCGGTGGGCTGTGCGCATCCTGCAAGCTGACCCGAAAACGGCCCAACGATGCCGACACCAAGGGGCTGGCCGCTTTCGCACAGGCTGAACGAGCCAAGCGGCGGCTGATCGCTGAACTGTGCGAGCTGAAATTGCCGATCATCGGACGCGATGAAGACCCCGACTACGGACTGGCATTCGAGCTGCTATCGAGCGAGCACAAAAAGGTCCTCACCGGACACCGCAACGGCGTCATCACACTGGATCTGGCCGAAGGTGACGACGTGCACCGCGAGCGGTTGCGGATCGAGATGGACGAACCGTACCGCACCCTGCTCGGGCACTTCCGCCACGAGATCGGACACTACTACTTCTACCGGCTCATCGACCCGTCACCGGAGTACCTCGCACGCTTTGGCGAGCTGTTCGGCGACCCGGACGCCGACTACCAGCAGGCGCTGAGCCGCCACTACCGCGACGGTCCACCAGCGGGCTGGGAGGAGCGCTTCGTGTCGTCGTATGCGGCCATGCATCCGGCCGAGGACTGGGCGGAGACCTTCGCGCATTACTTGCACATCCGCGACGCCCTGGACACGTCGGCTGCGTGCGGTATCGCACCTGCTGCGGCAACGTTCGAGCGGAGGGTGTTGGGTCCCAGCGCTTTTCCTACCATCATAGAGATGTGGCTGCCGCTGGCGTGGTCGCTGAACATGGTGAACCGCTCGATGGGCCACGACGACCTGTATCCATTCGTGCTACCGGTCCC
>NZ_JBYCLA010000100.1:0-8352 GCF_057473665.1 Mycobacterium sp. TH-M25 | reverse complement strand
AGATCGCCGTAGCACGTGTCCGGGCCACGCTACCGCAGGTCAAAAGCCTTGTCACCGAAGGTAATACTCAGTCAGGTCAGCATTCCCTAACTAACCCGATCCTTGGTTTGAGCATTCGGTCCGCCATTCGGCGTTTATGTCGTGAGCGCCGAGCCGAGAAATTGTGGTCGGCTGGTCCGTGCACGATCCGCGCCCCGCCCGCGCCGGCCGGCGCGGATGGTGGGAGTCAACGCGAGGGGTTGCCGACGCGTTAGAAGTTAGGTTAGCCTTCACGAACCTGGTTAGGTTAGACTCTACTAACACGCGTTTTGGTCACTGTCGGAGAGCCTGGAGGTGCGCTGATGTACGTGTGCCTGTGCGAGGGCGTCACCAGCCAGACCGTATCTGAAACGGTCGCCCGCGGTGCGTCAACCTCCAAAGAGGTCGCCGCGCGATGCGGCGCGGGCCTGGACTGCGGCCGTTGCCGGCGCACCGTGCGCGCGATAATCGAGGCCGCCGCGCAATTGCAGCCGACCGGCACCTGAGTTCTTCAACTCCCCCGCTTGGCGGTGAAATCCGCCAGCGCTGCCGCATTGGTTTGACCGCCCAACAGTTCAGCGAAATACGAGTTCTCACGCTCAGTCGCCGCAGCGATGTCAGCCATCGTGGGTTCGACCATCGACTGCTTGACCGCGATTAGGCTCGGAATCGACCGTGCGGCCAGGATTTCGGCGTGCCTACGGGCCTCGGTGACCAAATCGTCGGGCTCGCACACCTTCCAGACCAGGCCCATGGCTAGGGCCTCCGGCGCGCTCACCCACTCCGACGACATCAGCAGCCACGCGGCGTTCTGGCGGCCGATCAATTGCGGCAGCAGGTAAGACGATGCCGCCTCGGGTGCGACGCCCAGACTGGTGAATGGGCACTTCAGCCGTGCCGTCGACGACATGAACGTCAAATCTGCGTAGCCGAGGAGGGTGGTGCCGATACCGACGCCGACGCCGTTCACCGCACAGATCAGCGGCTTGGGGAACCGGGTCAGCGCGTCGATCATCGTGGTGAAATGCGATCCCTGGTCGGCCATCGCGGGATCGGTGATACGGGCCTGCATCTCCTTGAGGTCGTTGCCGGCGCTGAATGCGCGCCCGGCCCCGGTCAACAGCACAACGGCCACCTCGGGGTCCCCGGCCGCCTTCAGCAAGGCCCCGGCGGTGGCTTCGTAGAGTGCCTCGTTGAACGCGTTGAGCGCTTCGGGCCGGTTCAGCGTGAGGGTGCGAACTCTCTTGTCGTCTTCGATCTGGAGTATCACCGGCGTCTCCTAGCTAGCGAACGGTGTGGTGAGTACGTAGCGGCTGGTCGGCACGGTGTCGATGTTCTCGTTGGCGCCGAAAGCCGCTGTGCTGGAGATCATTCGGGCCAGCCGCCGCTGTAGATCGGCGTCGTCCGCGGCGCCGAAGAATGCCTGCAGGTCGGTGACGGCCTCGATCGGGAACAGCTCTTCGACGATGCCGGCCAACCGCGGCGCGTCGGGTGTCAGCGCACGCACTACCGCGTTCTGGGTGTAGCCGAAGGTGGATTGTGTCTCTATCGCCACCGGCGTGTGATCGTGCTGCCAGCGCTGAAGCCATGTCGCGTAATCCAATTCGGCCGGACGACGTAGCAAGGCGATGTTCGCCAAACCTGTTGTGCGTTCCCCTAGTTGGAGCGGGGCTGGCAACGGGTTGGATTCGGTGACCAGATACGCCGCCAGCCGGTCGCAGTCGGCCGCCAGCAGGCGCAGCGCCTCGGCGATCTGGTCCCCGTAGCACTGCTGTGTCCACATGCTCACCACGGCAACGGCGGGTGGATCGAGCGTCGTCAACGTCATCATCGAGTGATTCACCGCTGCGTCGCGGACGTTGACGCTCAGGCCGGCTACGCCGAGCGCCAGGATCGCCTCGGCGACCGATGTTCGCTGCCGTCGACACCAATCATCGTCATGGTCGGCGGACCGCAGCAGTGCCACTACCTTTTCCATGGGCGCAACCTATTCCGAGCGATCCCGCGCCCAGCGCGGTTGGATGAATACGCCTTCGGCCTCGACGGTGACGCCCGCTGCATCGGCGAGGTGGCCGACGGCGTAGGTCTTCACACCCTCGGTGCGGGTGATGCGGGCTTCGCCGCGCAGGTCCCCGAGTCGGGTGGCTCGCACGTAGCGGAAGTTGATGGTGCCGGTCAGGCGTGGGTTGATGCCGTCGCTGGCGGCCTCCCCCAGCAGGTGATCGAGTACCAGCGCGGCGACGCCGCCGTGGACGTGACCAGGCGGTCCTTCGTACGCGGCGCCCAGATGAAAATCGCACACCGATGTGCCGGATGCGTCGCGATGGATCTGCACCGGCGGCGCAAGCGGATTGCGGATCCCGATGACGGCGTTGCCCCACGCCATCCGCTCGCCGGTGGCCAGATAGCGCACACCAAAGCCACCGTCGGTCTGTTTCTGACGCAAACGTGTGGTGGCCGAATCGATCTCGGCGACGGCGGTTGCCACGGTGCCGGCGTCCACCTCGGTCCTGATCGTCGCGTCGATCAGCGCCCGCACCGACTCGGCCAGCGGCTGGTAGACCGCCCGTAGCCGTTCGACGTCCTCGGCGCTGAGGTCTTCGAGCGTGAAGTCCAACATCAAGCGAAACTAGAACACGTTCACTTTAGTCGCGGTACTGGGGTCCTCGTGACTACCGTTGCAGTCACCCACGCCACCTGCCGATCCAGATCGGCTCTCTGATCAGCCGACGACACCCGCGCACACACCGCGATCCGCGATCGCGCGCCAGCGTCCCCAGCCGGTTCGTCGACAAGAATCAGTCGGCCTACCCGCCGGGCCGGTACCGGCAACAGACCAGCACGAAACCAGCGATACGCCCTCACCCGCGCAACACCAATGCGCTCCGCCCACGCCGCCAGATTCATGTCTTTGTTCCTACAGCACGCTACCGACAACAACCGACCACTCACCAGGCAACAGCTGACTACCCCACCGGACGAACTCGCTGGTCGGCGACGAGCAGTTCGCTGATCAACCCGGCGAGCTGCCGGTAGGGGCCTTCGCGTCCGCTGGATGCGCGGAACACCAAGCCGATGCGACGGCCGGGCCGGGGCACGGCGAAATACGCGAGGTCCAGTCGGCTGCGTTTGGTCTCGACGGGCACCGCGCTCTGCGGAATCAACGTCACGCCCAGCCCGCCGGCGACGCACTGCACGGCGGTGGCCAATGACGCGGCCCGAGTGTTGGCCAGTTCGGCGTGCACACCGGCTTTGCGACAGATGTCGAGTGCCTGATCTCGCAGGCAGTGTCCCTCGTCGAGCAGTAGCAACGGCAACTCGGCGAGCGCCGCCGGTGGCACCCGCTTCTTGCCGGCCAGCGGATGGCCGGATGGCAGCGCCAGCACGAAATCTTCGTCGTACAGCGGGATCTCGCTCATGCCGGCGGCTTCGGCCGGCAACGCGATCAGTGCCGCGTCCACCGACCCCTCGCGCAACCCGGTCAGCAGCCGTTCGGTCTGGTCCTCGATCACGCGTAACGACAACCCCGGCAGTCGATCGCCGAGACCGGCGAGCAACGTCGGCAACACATAGGGCGCCACCGTGGGAATCAGTCCCAGCCGGATGGTGCCCCGCAGCGGATCGGTGGACCCGGCGGCCGCCGCGGTGAACGCCGTCGCCGCGTCGATCACGGCCTGGGCCTGGGATAGCAGCGCGCTGCCCTCGGTCGTTAGAAGTACCCGTCGGGTGGAGCGCTCCACCAACTTGACGCCGAGGCCCGCCTCCAAGGCCGAGAGCGCTTGCGACAAAGTCGACTGGCTGATCTCGAGAGTTGTTGCGGCGCTGCCGAAATGGCGCTTCTCGGCAACGGCTACGAACGCGCGCAGTCCGGCTATCGTCGGCTGATAAGTCTTATCGGTCATACCTATCAGTATAGTGGGAAATATCACCTTTCATTTAAAGTGTGGGTCGGGCAAGATGGTGGCAGCAGGTATTTTGACTAAATCCAATTTGACTGGAGGAGCGACATGGCCTTGTTGACAATCGGCGACCAGTTCCCGGCCTACACGCTGACGGCGTTGATCGGTGGAGACCTCTCCAAGGTCGACGCTCAGCAGCCCGAGGACTACTTCACCACCATCTCCAGCGACGACTTCGCGGGCAAATGGCGGGTCGTGTTCTTCTGGCCCAAGGACTTCACCTTTGTCTGCCCCACGGAAATCGCTGCCTTCGGCAAGCTCAACGACGAGTTCATCGACCGCGATGCCCAAGTCCTCGGCGTCTCCGTCGACAACGAGTTCGTGCACTTCCAGTGGCGTGCCCAGCACGACGACCTGAAAAAGCTCCCCTTCCCGATGCTTTCGGACCTCAAGCGGGAACTGGTGGAGGCCACCGGCGCGCTGAACAAAGACGGCGTCGCCGACCGTGTCACCTACATTGTCGACCCGAACAACGAAATCCAGTTCGTGTCGGTGACCGCCGGATCGGTGGGCCGCAACGTCGACGAGGTGCTACGCGTGCTCGACGCACTGCAGTCAGACGAGCTGTGCGCCTGCAACTGGCGTAAAGGCGACCCCACGCTGGACGCCGGAGAGCTGCTGAAGGCATCGGCCTGATCGGAGGACCTGATGAGTCTGGACAACCTCAAAGAGGCATTGCCGGAATACGCCAAGGATCTCAAGCTCAACCTCGGCTCGATCAGCCGCACTACCGTACTCAACACCGAGCAGCTGTGGGGCACCTTGTTGGCCAGTGCCGCGGCGACGCGAAACGCCCAGGTGCTGACCGAGATTAGCGCTGAGGCGGCCGACGAATTGTCCGCCGAGGCGTATCAGGCAGCGCTGGGCGCCGCGTCGATCATGGGCATGAACAACGTGTTCTACCGCGGTCGCGGTTTCCTGGACGGCAAATACGACGACCTGCGTCCGGGGTTGCGGATGAACATCATCGGCAACCCGGGCGTCGACAAGGCCAACTTTGAACTGTGGTCGTTCGCCGTGTCGTCGATCAACGGATGTGCACACTGCGTGAGCGCCCACGAGCAGGTGCTACGCGAGGCAGGTGTCGAGCGTGAGGCGATCTTGGAGGCGCTGAAGGCCGCCGCGATCGTCGCCGGTGTTGCCCAGGCGATCTCGACGGCGCAAACGTTGGCGCCCACCGGGTAGCGTGCGTCCGGCGATGAGCGCGCCCGCCTGGGCCGAGCAGGTGATCTGGTGGCACGTCTACCCGCTGGGATTCGTGGGCGCATTTCCGGCCGCCGCCGCCCCGGATGCGCGCGAGCATCGACTGCGGCGCCTCGTTGGATGGTTCGATCATGCGATAGAGCTGGGCGCCTCGGGCGTCGCGCTCGGACCGATCTTCGCTGCTCGCACCCACGGGTATGACACCACCGACCACTACCGCATCGACCCACGGCTCGGTGATGACGACGACTTCGACCACCTGATCGTCGAAGCGCGGCGGCGCGGGTTACGGGTGCTGCTGGACGGGGTGTTCAACCATGTCGGCGTTGATTTCTCCCGCTACCGTGACGCGGCGCACGACGCTGCGGCGGCCCGGTGGTTCCGCGGTCGGCCCGGCCGGTTTCACACCTTCGAAGGCCACGACGGTTTGCTCACCCTCAACCACGACAACCCGGAGGTCGTCGAGTACACCGCCGACGTGATGTCCCACTGGCTGGGACGTGGAGCCGACGGCTGGCGGCTGGATGCGGCTTACGCTGTGCCGCAACATTTCTGGAGTTCAGTGTTGGGGCGAGTTCGCGATGCCCATCCGGAAGCGTGGTTTGTCGGCGAACTCATTCACGGCGACTACGTCGCGGTCGTCGGCGATAGCGGGTTCGACTCGGCCACTCAGTACGAGTTGTGGAAGGCGATCTGGAGTGGTCTCAACGACGGCAATTTCTTCGAGCTGGATCATGCGCTGCAGCGCCATAACGAGGTGCAGAAGGTTTTTGCGCCATTGACTTTCGTTGGCAACCACGATGTCACGCGCATCGCCAGCCAACTCGATCACCCGAAGCATCTCGCCCACGCGCTCGTCGTCTTGATGACGGTCGGCGGGGTGCCGAGCATCTACGCCGGCGACGAATTCGGGTACCGCGGCATCAAGGAGGAACGGTTCGGTGGCGACGACGCAGTACGTCCTGAATTCGGCTCTCCCCCAGCCGCACTCGATGCACCCGAGATGCAGACCTGGTCGCTGCATCAACACCTGATCGGCCTACGCCGACGGCATCCGTGGCTGCATACCGCGTCGACGTCGGCGCTGCGGCTGGATAACCGGCACTACGTTTATCAGACCAGCCACGGCGACCAGGCGCTGATCGTCGCACTCAACATCGACGATGAGCCGTTGCGGATCCGACTCGATGCCGGCTCGGCGGAGGTCATCGCCGGCAGCGGAGCGCCGCCATCCGAGGTGGTGGCTACCGTCACCGTCGAGCCGCACGGCTGGCGGATTCTGCGGCCGGTCTGATCGAAGGTGTCACCGGTCGAACGGGTCGCTCGCACATTCCAGATGGCTTACGGTGACATTGTGGTCAAACGGCGGATGCCGAAAGCACGTGATCTCGCGCCGCTGATCCGTTTTCGCGCGCCACGGCTTGACCGAGTTCAGCGTCGCCTCGATGACGCGCTGACTATCGACGACCTGCGGCGACTCGCGAAGCGCCGCACGCCCAGGGCGGCGTTCGACTACGCCGACGGTGCTGCCGAAGACGAGATATCGATCCAGCGCGCTCGACAAGCCTTTCGTGACATCGAGTTTCACCCGTCGATCCTGCGCGACGTGAGCCATGTCCGCGCCGATTGGCCGGTGCTCGGTGCTTCGGTGGCGCTACCGTTCGTCATCGCGCCGACAGGTTTCACCCGCTTGATGCACACCGACGGTGAACTCGCCGGTGTGCGGGTCGCGGCGAAGACCGGTATCCCGTTTTCGCTGTCGACGCTGGGGACCGCGTCGATCGAGGAGGTGGCGGCCGCTGCGCCGCAGGGCCGCAAGTGGTTTCAGCTATACATGTGGCGGGATCGGGAGCGGTCGATGGCGTTGGTGAAGCGGGCCGCCGACGCTGGTTTTGACACCCTGCTGGTCACCGTCGACGTGCCGGTTGCCGGCGCCCGCCTGCGCGATGTTCGCAACGGGATGTCGATACCGCCGGCGTTGACCTTGCGGACCGCGCTCGACGCCGCGCTGCGGCCGCGTTGGTGGATCGACCTGCTGACCACCGAACCGCTCTCGTTCGCATCGCTGGATCGCTGGTCGGGCACCGTCGGTGAATATCTGGATTCGATGTTCGATCCCACCCTGACGTTCGACGACCTGGTCTGGATCAAAGCGCAATGGCCGGGCAAGCTCGTCGTCAAAGGCATCCAGACCCTCGAGGACGCAGCAGCCGTGGTGAATCTCGGCGCCGACGGCATCGTGCTGTCCAATCACGGTGGCCGCCAGCTGGATCGGGCGCCGGTGCCGTTCCATTTGCTACCCGTCGTCGCGGGCGAGCTCGGAGCTGACACCGAAATCCTGGTCGACACCGGCGTGATGTCCGGCGCTGACATTGTCGCCTCGATCGCGCTGGGCGCGCGCGGCGTCCTGATCGGCCGGGCGTACCTGTACGGGCTGATGGCCGGCGGCGAGGCCGGCGTGCGCCGAGCTGTCGACATCCTTTCCGCGCAACTGCTCCGCACCATGAAGCTGCTCGGCGTCGGCTGCCTCGAGGAGTTGGCCCCCACGCACGTCACTCAGTTGCGCCGGCTGGTGCCGGTGGTCAGTGGTGAGTCGACATGAACAGGTAGTAGGTGGCGTAGGCGACCACAAAGAGCGCAACAAGCACCGCCGACGTCGTCCGCTGACCGTTGGTTTGGGCTCGGTACCTGGGTGCGCAGGTGGTAACCGGAAAGCCGAGAGCGGTCAAGATCTCCGCTGCCGGGCCCTGACCGCCGGGGTCGATGTTGACCTGGCCCCGGTGGCGGACTTGAAGTTCGACGGTCAGCGGGTACCACGACAGATCCAGGTGGTCGTCGGTCGTTACTGCGCTGCCGTAGTTGGTGGGGCGACTGCGGTGGGCATTCAGCGCCGGCCTGATGTAGGCGTTCTCGATGTCTGCGCGCAGCGCAAGCGGTGCGTCGTCGGCATAGACGCCGTGCTGATCGACATACAGATCAACGGCGGGGCGGTGCGCTACCAGTGCGCATGACAGGGCGCGCGGATAGATCGTGATGAAACCGACCAGGACGGCCGCGGCGGCGAGCACCTTCGCGGGTCCAGGCAACACCGTGATCGCCGCGACCAGTAGCAGCGAAGCACCCGCCGTCGCCCCGAACACCGACGTCACCCGCGGGGTGGTCTGCATCAGAG
>NZ_JBYCLA010000099.1:0-2843 GCF_057473665.1 Mycobacterium sp. TH-M25 | reverse complement strand
TCGTCTTTATTCATGCTCATTGTCCCTTCTCGCGGAACAGGCGCTTCTCGTTGTCGGTCATATCGCGTGCGGTGACGACGAAGTCTCGACCGTCGGCGGCCTCGGCGACGACGACCATGAGGTGTCGCCCTTCGTTACTCGTGCCCAAGACCAACGTCGTCCCGTGCCGTCCCGCGGTGCGCAACCGCGGACGGCCGTAGAGCGCCTGCTCCACTTCCGACGGCTGGACACCGTGGCGAGCGATGTGAGCCTCGGAGTCCTCGGTCCACATCACATCACCGAACACGACATCAGCGTACTACGCGCGTACCACGCGAGCGAGTGGCTGCGGAGGAGTGGGACTGGATCCGGCGGAACACCGTGTCGCCGGAGCTCACCCCAGCATCGCCAAGGCCTGCAGCACCGGGGACTTCGCCCGGGGGAGGCGAGACGCGATGTCTATCAGCCGGGCTGGTTTGCCGCCTCGACGCAGCCACTCACGCAGCGCGTCGCGAGCCAGCTCGTATCCGACCTCACCGCGCAGCCGGAAAGCATCGGCAATCGACCGCTCAGGGGAGTAGATCCAGATGGTCTGATCTGATCCTGGGATGGTGATCTGCTCGCGTCCGATCTCGAATGTGGCCCGGTCGAATTGGTGCCACGCAATCGCACCCGTGCTTGCCGGCGTCCTCGATCCCCGGGGGATCGCAACGTCCAGCGCGGCGGGGATCGCATCGCTCGGTGCGGCGAACGACACCCCAGAGTTCGCCATGGTGGTACGGGCCGCACGGCAGGTCGCCAGTTTCCAGTCGTGATCGCGACGCCCGAAGAGGGGCGAATCCTGTGGCGCGTCGGCTATTACACCGACCCGCTGGGCTTCACCCCGATCGAGCTATACCAGTTCAGTCATCGTTTCGACGACTTCCACCGTCGCTTCCGCACGCTGTATTGCGCTGACTTGGCGGAAACGTGTCTGCGCGAGGTGCTCGCTGACTTCCGGCCGAACCTCGACGCGATGCGCCGTCATGTCGAGCGCTACGGGCCCGCGGTCCTGCAGCTCGATGGTCCCTTGGTTGATCTGACCGACGTGCCCACCCGCCAACAGATCGAGCATCGCCACGTCGATTTTCTGCTTGAGCACGACCTGCAGCACCTCGATTTACATGAGATCACGGCGCCGGCGCCGTCCGCTTTCCCTCTCGCCTGGACGGCCACGCATGCGTCGCACTGTTCGAGGGGCGCGGCACCGCGAGCTTGGCGGGAGACCCGATCCCGCTCACCGACCCGCCGCCCGAACCGCTCACCAATGTCATCACGCCCTGGGGCCTGGTGCTTGAGCCAGCGCGGTGAGATTGCTCCAGATTGATGCGACACGAAGCACCCGGTGATAGACGTCAAACGAAACCGTTGGGCCCGCTCACTGTGAACGTCGCCTCCGTCGGGATCAATGAAGACGGCAAGATGAGTTACCGAATATTGCCGCTAGTGATCGGAATCGATGGAAATGATCAGGTTCCCATCGTTGCCGATTGGCGGCGAATACTGTTGTGGCACAGGAGCAGACGATAAACATCACGTTTGAACGCGAAGTTGCTGTTGGTAATCCGTTGGTCGCGGGTTCGAGCCCCGCCCGCACCCCTTAGAAATGCCTGACTTCGGCAGTCAAAGCGGCCATTTAACAACGGCGTGACTGCAACACGGCTCAACCGAGGGGCGAAGCGGCTGAGCTGGCAAATTTCCACAATTTCCGGTGTGGATAAACCGTCAGGTGTTTACGCTGCCTATGAGTCGTGCTGTGTCATCCAACAAGGAGGTTGGGCCACATGATTCTCCGAGCAACCCTCATCGCGACAACTATCTGGGGAAGTGTCACCAGTACGGCCCCCATGGCGGTTGCGGACCCGCCCGACACGAACTGCACGCCAGTCAGCAACAACAGTTGTGTGTATAAGAACTGCACCGACGCGAAGGCGCACAGCAGGTGCAACATTCCAGAGGGTGACCCGGCCTACTGTCCTAAGCAAGACCGTGATGGTGACGGCCTGGCCTGCGAGTGCTAGAGGACTGTCCGGATCGCCCGCACTCCGTTGGGCGTGTGCAACATCGTTGGGCTGCAAGGGCACATAAAGTGGTCTCAGGCCCTGCCATGGCAGGCCACGACGACGGAGCTGAGGGGGCTCAGTCAACGAAACCCACAGACTGACAAGGTCTCCAACGACTTCGCCGCTGCACACGGCATTATCACCCGACCGCAAGGAGGAATACCGTGCCCGACGCAGATTCCCTACAGGCCGACATCTCCGGCGTCGCCATCAATGGCGCCCCCGAACCGTGGCGCCAAGTGCTGGCACGCCACCCACGCAACATTGGCGATATCGTCAACGACCCAGCCCGCGGGCCATGGAACTCTACTCACAACGGGCAGCCATACCAAGGCACCTACGACGCCTTCGAACAACAGGTCACCGTTGCTGAACAGATCGCATGGGTGCATACGTTCAGCGACGGAATCACCCGCGACAGCGGCGACGTGCTCATCGAACTGATGGAGTTTGCTATTCAGTGGCGCAAAGCCAACGGGTTACCGACGACGGCAAAATGACTACTTTCAGCGATATCGCTGCCCACATCTCCGGCGTGAGGCTGGTGCGGCATGCGGTGCTCACCTTTGCCGGTACTTGGGCATCACCCGGCACCGGCTACCCGTCCGATGTGGTCAATGCCGCTAATCCCGACTTTGTCTTCGAGGTACCGGTGCAGGCGCCCTGGACGTTTGGGCCGATACCGCCCGGCGCGCCGTTGTCACCGAGCTACGCTCAGTCCGTCGAGATTGCCGTCACCAACGCCACGGCTTGGATCAACGC
>NZ_JBYCLA010000098.1:0-7657 GCF_057473665.1 Mycobacterium sp. TH-M25 | reverse complement strand
GGCAAACGCGGCCGCGTTGATACCAGCAGCGGACGCCTTGCCGGTTAGGGTCGGCGTCGCGGTGATCGGTACGGTCGTGGTGTTCGGCTTGATCATGGTGGCGCGTTCGACGAACCGACGGCCGCAGCACTAGGCAGCGGCGGGGGGACCGGGGGCGGCCCACCCCGGAGGGGAGAATGTGAGCCGCCTCGGCGAGTCTCTGCAGTCACGGCGCCGATTGCTGATCGGAGTCACCGCGGCGACGCTCGGCATCATCTGCGGCTACGACCTCTCCAACATCGCCGGCGCGCTGCTGTTCATCACCAACGACTTCAACCTCACCGTCCGCAAGCAGGAACTGCTGACCACGATGGTGGTGATCGGCGAGATCTGCGGCGCGCTCAGCGGCGGCTTCCTGGCCAACGCGATCGGGCGCAAGCGGTCGATGATGCTGGTCGCCGGCGGCTATGCGGTGTTCTCGCTGCTGGGCGCCGCGGCGGCGTCCATGCCGTGGCTGATGGCGGCTCGCATGGCGCTCGGCATGACGATCGGGTTGTCCGCCACCGTGACGCCGGTGTTCATCGCCGAATCCGCGCCGGCCCGACTCCGCGGCGCGATGCTGGTCACCTACCAGGTGGCGACCATTCTCGGCATCATCAGCGGCTACCTGTCGGCGTACATGCTGGCGGAGTCGGGCAGCTGGCGGTGGATGCTTGGGCTGGCGTCGGTGCCTGCTCTGCTGGTCCTTCCGCTGTTGGCTTCCACGCCGGACACGGCGCGGTGGTATCTGTTCAAGGGCAGATACGCCGACGCCCGAAAATCGCTGCTGCGGATCGAGCCGAACAGCGATGTCGACGCCGAGCTCGCCGAGATCTCCGAAGCCATGGCCGAAGAGCGGGGCGGATCGATCCTGGAGATGCTGCGCCTGCCCTATCTGCGCGCCACCCTGTTCGTCGTCGGGATCGGCTTCTTCGCCGAGCTGAGCGGCATCAACGGGATCATCTACTACAGCCCGCTGTTGTTCCAGGCCATGGGTTTTCAGGGCAATTTCGCCCTGCTGGTGTTGCCCGCGGTGATGGAGGTGGCGTCATTGGCCGCCGTGCTGACCGCGCTGGTGCTGGTCGACCGGGTCGGCCGCCGGCCTATCCTGCTGTGCGGCATCGCGACGATGATCCTCGGCGACGGGGTGCTGATCGCCGTATTCTCCGCAAAGTCCGACGCGGTGTCCGGTTTCGGATACGCCGGTCTGCTGTTGTTCACCATGGGATTCACCTTCGGCTTCGGCGCACTGGTCTGGGTGTACGCCGGCGAGAGCTTCCCGGCGCACCTGCGATCGCTGGGCTCCAGCGCGATGCTCACCGCGAATCTGTCCGCCAACGCCTTGATCGAGTCCGTGTTCCTGACCATGCTAGACAGCCTCGGCGGCGCCGGCATGTTCGCCGTCTTCGCGGGGATCGCCACTGTCGGGTTCGTTATGGTGTACCGGTTCGCCCCGGAGACCAAGGGCCGACAGCTCGAAGACATCCGCCGCTTCTGGGAAAACAACGGCCGCTGGCCCGATGAAACCACCAGCGCAGCAACGGATGTGTCGGCGTGCCGCTGATCGCCGCCGGGACCGTCGTATTTGATCAAGACCTCTGCCGGCCAGGCTGGGTGCACACCGTGGGCGCGACGATCGTGGGCTGCGGCGCGGGCCCGCCACCGCGATCCCCTGATGTCGACGTGCCGGACGCGACGCTGGTCCCCGGTTTCGTGGACATCCATGTACACGGCGGCGGCGGCGCGTCGTACATCGGCGGCGATGCCTCAGAGGTGGGGCGGGCAGCGGGTTTCCACCGCGCGCGCGGGACGACGGCGACGCTGGCCAGCTTGGTGACGGCGGCGCCGGAAGATCTGCTGGCGGCGGTGCGCAGGCTCGCCGCGGCGACGCGCGACGGCGTGATCGCCGGCATTCATCTGGAGGGGCCGTGGCTGAGCAGCGCGCACTGCGGGGCCCACGACCGCACCCAGATGCGTGACGCCACACCGGCCGAGGTCGACGCGCTGCTGACCGCCGGCGACGGGGCGATCAGGATGGTCACCCTGGCACCCGAGCGCCGCGGCAGCGACGACGCGATCACCCGGCTGGTCGACGCCGGAGTGATTGTGGCGCTTGGCCATACGGATGCGACCTACGAGCAGACCCGGCACGCGATCGGACTGGGTGCCACCGTCGGCACGCATCTGTTCAATGCCATGCGGCCGTTGCGCCACCGCGACCCGGGTCCCGTTGCGGCCCTGCTGGAGGATCCCCGGGTAACGGTGGAGTTGATCGCCGACGGCGTCCACATCCACCCCGCGGTGATGCACACGACCGTTCAGGCCGCGGGCGCCGGCCGGATCGCGCTGGTCACCGACGCCACCGCCGCGGCCGGCGCGAGCGACGGTCGATATCGGCTGGGCTCGGTCGCCGTTGAGGTGCTCGACGGCATCGCGCGGGTGCACGGCACCTCGACGATCGCCGGGAGCACCGCGACCATGGATCGAATCTTCGGCGTGGCCGCCCGCCTCGGCACCGACCGCGACGCCGCGCTGATCGCGGCGGTGCGGATGACGTCGACGACGCCGGCCCGGGTGCTCGGGCTGGAGCGGGCCGGCGCTCTGCGGGTGGGCGGCGACGCCAATCTTGTTCTGCTGGGTCCGGATTACACGAAATGCCGGGTGATGTCCGGGGGCGAATGGGTCGACGAAGGTTGAGAATTGGCGTGCGATGGCAGGACTGGCGTTTGCGATGCGCACCCTGCCCACCGGAACCAGCTACGCGGTCTGGGTCGGCATCGGCGCGGTGCTCACCATCGGGTACGCGCCGCTGACCGGTGAAGAGACCGCCTCGCCGGTCAAAGTATTGCTGATGGCCGGTGTGGTCGGCTGCATCGCCGGGCTGAAGCTGGTCGGCTAGTCCTCTTTTTCGCGGCGGATCAGACGCGAAAGCCCTAGTGCGCCAACGGCGCCCACCACCACAGCGGTCATCGCCTGCCGCGCCTTGAGACCGTCGGCCGGGGGCAACTTGGGGATGTTCACTGCGATCTCGGGTACTTCGGGCGCCGGCTCTTCGCGGTCCACCGGCGGTTGGCCATTCGATGTCGCCGCCCACGCCGTCGCAAAAAGCAGCAGCCGCGCGGTGATGTAGGCGAACACCATCAGCCCCAGCACCGGACCGAAGGTGGCGCCGGCCGGACTGCGCAGCACCGACCTCAGGTAGATGGTTCCCACCACCATGAACAGCTCAAAGCCGATCTCCGCGAGCAACGCCGCCCGAACCGAACTACGAAAGTTGACCGGCTCTCGCGGTAGCCGAGCGATCATCCAGCTGAACACCAACCACGACAACAGAAATGACACCACTACCGACGCGGCTCGCAGGACCGCGTCCAACACCGGCAGGCCGTGCAGACCCACGAGGTGCAACAGCCGGGCCATCGGCGCCGCACCCGCCAGCGCACTGAGTGCCACCATCGCGAAGATCGCGATGAACGACGACACCATCGCCCCCAGATCGGAGATTTTGGTGCGCAGGTATCCGCGCGAACCGTCGGCCTGGCGCCACATTTCGGTCAGCGCGACCCGCAGATTGCTCATCCAGTTCAGCCCCACCCACACCGCGACGGCCAAACCGATCACTCCGACCGACGCCCGCGCTTCGATCGCCGAATTCATCAGGTCGAGCATCTGCTGCCCCAACGCACCGGGCACCGCGTGCCTGACCTTGTCGTCGATCGCTTGCAGCATGTCGGGCCGGCGCGCGAGCAGAAACCCGGCGGCGCTGAAACCGACCATCAGCAAGGGGAACAACGCGAAAATCGTGTAGTAGGTCAGACCGGCCGCGAAGAAATTGCCCCGGCAGTCGTCGAACCAGTCGTTGGCCCGCATCGCGTGGTCGAACCATGCGTACCGGGTCCGCAGTCGATCGAGAATCCCTGGCTTGGCCGGATCGGTCATGACAACCAGCTAGGGACGTCTCGGCAGGAATCCGAGCCGGTCATAGACGCGGTCGATCGTCTTGGCGGCGACGTCCTCGGCCCGTGCCGCACCTGCGGCCAGCACTGCCTCCAATTCGGTTGGGTCGGCGAGCAATTCGTCGACCCGGGTCTTGATCGGGGTCACGAACTCGACGACGGCTTCCGCGGTGTCCTTCTTCAGGTCGCCGTAACCCCTTCCGGTATAACTGTCGACCAGCTTGCCGATGTCGACGCCGGTGACTGCGGACTGAATGGTCAGCAGGTTCGAGATGCCGGCTTTGGTCTCCGGGTCGTAGCGAATCTCCCGCTCGCTGTCGGTCACCGCGGAACGAATCTTCTTGGCGGACAGCGCCGGAAGGTCGAGCAAGCTGATCAGGCCCGCATCGGTGGCGGCGGACTTGCTCATCTTCGACGACGGGTCCTGCAGATCGTAGATCTTTGCGGTGGCCTTGGGAATCAGGACCTCGGGAACCACGAATGTGTCCGGGTAGCGGCTGTTGAACCGCTGCGCGACGTCGCGGGCCAGCTCCAGGTGCTGGCGTTGGTCCTCGCCGACCGGCACCAACTCGGCGTCGTAGGCCAGCACATCGGCGGCCTGCAGCACCGGATAGGTGAACAGACCCACAGTCGTGGCGTCACTGCCCTGACGCGTCGATTTGTCCTTGAACTGGGTCATCCGGGACGCCTGACCGAACCCGGTGAAACAGCCGAGCACCCAGGCCAACTGCGCGTGGGCCGGGACATGGCTCTGCACGAAGATCGTGCTGCGGGCCGGGTCGACGCCCAGTGCCAGATATTGGGCGGCGGTGAGCAGGGTGCGACGCCGAAGTGTCTCCGGATCCTGCGGAATCGTGATGGCATGTAAATCGACGACGCAGAAGAACGCGTCGTGGTCGTCTTGCATCTGGGCCCACTGGCTGACTGCCCCCAGCGCATTTCCCAGATGGAGCGAATCGGAGGTGGGCTGTACACCGGAGAAAACCCGGCTGGATCGAGAGGCGGTAGTCATGGTGGTCCAATCTTTTCACGCCGCGACCGGCACTTCTTGCAGTACCGCCGGTATCGCCTTTACTGTCGCTGCATGACCAACCGCGCGCCCATTCATCTCGGCTCCGGCGAACCGGTCCTACTTCTGCATCCGTTCCTGATCTCGCAGCTGGTCTGGAACGACGTCGCCCGGCAACTGGCCGACACCGGCTCTTACGAGGTCTTCGCCCCGACGATGGCGGGCCACCACGGCGGCCCCAAGTCCGGCACCTGGTTTCTGAGCTCGGCGGTGCTGGCCGACCACGTCGAGCGACAGCTGGACCAATTGGGTTGGGAAACCGCCCATATCGTCGGCAATTCACTCGGCGGCTGGGTGGCGTTCGAGCTGGAGCGCCGCGGACGGGCCCGCACCGTCACCGGTATCGCCCCCGCCGGCGGCTGGACCCGCTGGGCCCCGGCCAAGTTCGAGGTGATCGCGAAGTTCGTGTCGGGCATGCCGTTCTGGGCATTCGCCCGGTTACTGGGGCCCAGGGCGCTAGGCCTCCCATTCACCCGGCAACTGGCCACGCTGCCGATCAGCGGGACACCCGACGGTGTCACCGACGAACACCTGGCGGCCATCGTCGACGACGTGGCGCACTGCCCGGCCTACTTCCAGCTGCTGGTCAAGTCGCTGCTGCAGCCGGGACTGCTCGAACTGGCCCAGACCGCGGTACCCGCGCATTTGGTGCTCTGCCAGAAGGACCGGGTGTTCCCCGCGCCGCGCTCGCACCGCTACTTTCAGGCCCAGTTGCCCCCGGGAACCCGAATCACCGAACTCGACGGCGTCGGGCACATCCCGATGTTCGAGGCACCGGCCCGAGTCACCGCGGTGATCGCAGACTTCTTGTCCGAGTACATCGAGCGCCCGCACGCGGTCGATCCGCCGGCCAGCTAGCAGGGCGATCACCGGCACGACGCCAGGCCCATCGAACGCTCTACTGTCGAGCACACTTACCCAACCAATTGAGCATTCGAGGTCTCCGATGCATCCCTTCCGCAAGGCGGTCGAAGAGCACGACGAGGCGGCCATCGCGGCCCTGCTCGCCGACGACGTCGTGTTCACCAGCCCGGTGGCGTTCAAGCCTTACGAGGGCAAGCCGATCACCGCGGCGATCCTGACCGGCGTGCTGCGGGTCTTCGAGAACTTCCGCTACGTGCGCGAAATCCACGACGGCGACAACCACGCGCTGGAGTTCGAGACCGGCATCGTGGGTGCGCCCGATGTGACCGTCAACGGCTGCGACTTCATCCACGTCAACGACGACGGCCTGATCGATGACTTTAAGGTGATGGTGCGACCGCTTTCCGGTGCGAAGGCGTTGTCCGAAGCGATGGCCGCACAGTTTCCGCGAATCCAGTCCGAAGCCGTCGAACTGGCCAACCAGTTCACTTAGAGCCATAGGGAGCAGCCAGACATGCGAATCGGACTAGGGATCAACTACGCGGGCGGCTTCAAGGAGGTGGCCGCCGAAGTGGCCGACCTCGAACGTGCCGGGCTGGACATCGTCTTCGTCCCCGAGGCGTATTCGTACGACGCGGTGAGTGCGCTCGGTTATCTGGCGGCCAGCACCGATCGTGTCGAGCTTGCGTCGGGCATCCTCCAGCTTTACACCCGCACGCCCACGCTGACCGCGATGACCGCAGCCGGTCTGGACTACGTCTCCGACGGCCGATACACCCTGGGCTTGGGCGCTTCGGGCCCTCAGGTCATCGAAGGTTTCCACGGCGTTCGCTATGACGCTCCGATCGCGCGCACCCGCGAGGTCATCGAGATCTGCCGCCAGGTGTGGCGTCGCGAGAAGCTGCAGTATCAGGGCGAGCACTACGAGATCCCGCTGCCCGCCGGCAAGGGCACCGGCCTGGGCAAGTCGTTGAAGCTGATCAATAAGCCCGTGCGGGAACGTATCCCGATATTGATCGCGGCACTGGGACCGAAGAACGTCGAGCTGGCCGCTGAGCTCGCCGAAGGTTGGCAGCCCATCTTCTTCCTGCCGGAGAAGGCGCAGGATGTCTGGGGCAAAGCCCTGGACGCCGGCCGGGCCAAGCGTGACCCCGCCCTGGGCGACCTCGAGGTCTTCGCCGGGCCGACCCTGGCGATCGGCGACAACGTCGAGCCGCTGAGGGAAATCGTCAAGCCACATCTGGCGCTCTACATCGGCGGCATGGGCGCCAAGGGCAAGAACTTCTACCACACGCTGGCCACCCGGTACGGCTACGGACCGCAAGCAGACCGGATCCAGGAGCTCTACCTGGCCGGCGACAAGGAAGCAGCCGCCAAGGCGGTGCCTGACGACCTGGTGCGCGACGTCTCGCTGATCGGGTCGCCGGGATTCGTCAAGGAACGGATCGCCGCGTTCCGGGAGGCCGGGGTGACGACGCTGAACGTGGTGCCGGTCGCCGCCACCGCCCACGAGCGCGTCAAGCTGATCGAGACGCTGCGCGGCCTGGTGGACTGAATCAGCCCCGCGCAGCCGCCAGCGCCTCGTTGAACGTCTTGCTCGGCCGCATGACCGCGGTGACCTTGGCGTCGTCGAGTAGGTAGTAGCCGCCGATATCCGCCGGTGCGCCCTGCGCCTCGGCGAGTTCGGAGACGATCGCGTCCTCGTCCTTGGCAAGCTCGTCGGCCAGCGCGGCGAAATGCGTCCGCAGTT
>NZ_JBYCLA010000097.1:0-5326 GCF_057473665.1 Mycobacterium sp. TH-M25 | reverse complement strand
CGGCCGATCAAGTTTTTTCTCATCCCGGATCTCCTCGTTAGCCGTGTGAAATCTCGTGCCACGTTCCGGCTCGGCCTGAACCTCGAACGCCGCGCCGGCGATCGGATCGACCGTAACAAAGGAGCTCGCGGGCTCACTGCGAAGTCTCCATCACCCAATGGTCCGGCCTGGCACCGGCCTGATGGCACACTGGTGACCGTCCAACGACCTCGACGAAAGATCTCTGCCTTCATGAACCAAACGATTGTATTCCTGCCGATGCTGATCGTCTTGGGGGCGTTCATGTTTTTCGCATCGCGTCGTCAGAAGCGCGCGATGCAAGCCACCATCAACCTGCATGAGTCACTGAGGATCGGTGACCGGGTGCAGACCACGTCCGGCCTGCACGGAACCATCACGCGCATCACCGACGATGTCGTGGACCTCGAGGTGTCCCCGGGCGTGGTCACCACCTGGGCGAAGCTGGCGGTGGCCAGCCGCGTCGAGCCGGAGGTTCTCGACACCGCAACCGGCGAGCTGGTCGACGACCCGGGCCGACTGCCCAACGACTGAGGTCGCAGCCCCGCCCCGTACCCTTTTCGGTGCAGTCGAACCGAGCGGGGCGCGAGAGGCGAACGGGTCGGTGACGGCCTGCACAAAAGCGCATCGCGCATGAGCGGAGGAGACTCAACACGTGGCATCGCCATCGGCGCCGGTGCATCCGGGCCGCTATCTGGCGGTATTCCTGGTCCTGTTGATCGGTGTCTACCTGCTGGTGTTCCTCACCGGCAACAAGCGGGCCGACCCAAAGCTCGGCATCGACCTGCAAGGTGGCACCCGGGTCACGCTGACCGCGCGCACACCGGATGGCTCGCGGCCGACACGTGAGGCGTTATCGCAGGCGCAGGCGATCATCAGTGCCCGGGTCAACGGCCTGGGCGTATCGGGTTCTGAGGTCATCGTCGACGGCGACAACCTGGTCATCACGGTCCCGGGTACCGACGGGAACGAGGCGCGCAACCTCGGCCAGACCGCCCGGCTCTACATCCGCCCCGTGATCAACGCCCTGCCCGTCGACAGCGCCGGCATGCAGGGCGGTCCACAGCTACCCGCGCCGCGTGGCGGGCAAGCCCGACCCGGCACCCCCGCGCCCGACGGTCAGCCGGGCGGCCCTGCACCTGACCTGGTACCCGCGGCGCCGGCGCCCGGCGGCCCGGCTGTCCCGCCGCAGCCGCGGCCCTACCCGCAGGATGCGCCGACCAAGCCATCCCCGCCGCCGGCACCCGCTTCGCCGGCGGCTGAGCAGCCCGCACCGCCCGAGCTAGCCCCGATTCAGCCGGGGCCGCCGGATCCGCGTAAAGACCTTGCCGAGCGCATCGCCAAAGAGCGCGAGTGGCGGCAGAGCACCAACAAGGGCGTGCAGTTCCTGGCGCTCCAATATGAGGCCACCCGCTGCTCCCAGAAAGACATCCTGGCCGGCAACGACGATCCCGCTCTGCCGCTGGTGACCTGCGACATCCAGCACAAGCAGGCTTACCTTTTGGCGCCGTCCATCATCAGCGGCGACCAGATCGAGAACGCCAGTTCGGGCATGGACCCGCACAGCGGTGGTTACGTCGTCGACGTGCAGTTCAGGAGCGGGGCGGCCAACACCTGGGCGGACTTCACCGCCTCGCACATCGGCACGCAGACCGCGTTCACGCTGGACTCGCAGGTGGTCAGCGCGCCGCAGATTCGCGAAGCGATCCCCGGTGGCCGCACCCAGATCACCGGCGGCGACCCGCCTTTCACCGCGAGTTCGGCGCGTGAGCTGGCCAACGTGCTCAAGTATGGTTCGCTGCCGCTGTCGTTTGAGTCGTCGGAAGCCCAAACTGTCTCCGCGACACTGGGATTGACGTCGCTAAGGGCAGGCTTGATCGCCGGCGGGATCGGACTGATTCTGGTCCTGCTGTACTCGCTGCTGTACTACCGAGTATTGGGCGTGCTGACGGCAGTGTCGTTGGCCGCTTCTGGCGCAATGGTTTTCGCAATCCTTGTGCTGCTCGGCCGATATATCGACTACACGCTGGACCTGGCCGGGATCGCGGGTCTGATCATCGGCATCGGGACCACGGCCGACTCGTTCGTGGTCTTCTTCGAGCGCATCAAGGACGAGATCCGCGACGGCAAACGGTTCCGGTCGGCGATTCCCCGGGGTTGGGCGCGGGCCCGCCGGACGATCCTGTCGGGCAACGCGGTCACCTTCCTGGCCGCCGCCGTGCTGTACGTCTTGGCGATCGGTCAGGTCAAGGGATTCGCGTTCACGTTGGGCCTCACCACGGCCCTGGACACTGTGGTGGTGTTCCTGGTGACGTGGCCGCTGGTCTACCTGGCCAGCAAGTCGAAGAGGCTGGCGAAGCCGGCATACAACGGCCTGGGAGCGGTCCAGCAGGTCGCGCGCGAACGGAGCGCCGCGAGCGCCGGAGCGTACGCGACGGGACGGGGGTAGCGGGATGGGCTCAAACGCGGACACGACCGGCACCGAGGACACCACCGCCGTCGAGATCAGCAAGGACACCGCCCGAGTGGTGCGCCCGAGCAGCGACGACTCCGGGACGTTGCCACACCACAACTTCTTCGTCCGGCTCTACAGCGGAACCGGCGCCTTCGAAGTCATCGGACGACGTCGGCTGTGGTATTCGGTCAGCGGGGTGATCGTCGCGATCGCGGTGGTCAGCATCCTGGTTCGCGGGTTCACCTTCGGCATCGACTTCAAGGGCGGCACGACGATGTCGATGCCCGTCGTCGGTGACAAGGCGCATGCCAGCGTCAGCCAGGTCGAGGACGTCTTTCGGCAGACGCTGGGTCACGACCCGGAGGCGGTGGTGATCGTCGGCAGCGGATCGTCGGCGACCGTGCAGATTCGCTCGGAGACGTTGTCCAACGACAAGACCGAGAAGCTGCGCGACGCGCTGTTCGACAAATACGCGCCCAAAGGCGCCGACGGTCAGCCCAGCAAGAAGGCCATCTCTGATTCGGCGGTGTCCTCGACATGGGGCGGGCAGATCACCACGAAGGCAGTCATCGCCTTGGTGGTCTTCCTGGTGCTGGTCGGCCTGTACATCACCGTCCGCTACGAGCGCTTCATGGCGATGTCGGCGCTGACCACCATGGTCTTCGATCTGACCGTCACCGCAGGGATCTATTCGCTGGTGGGCTTTGAAGTCACCCCGGCCACCGTCATCGGATTGCTGACGATTTTGGGTTTTTCGCTGTACGACACGGTGATTGTGTTCGACAAGGTCGAAGAGAACACCCACGGCTTTCAGCACACCACCCGGCGAACATTCGCCGAGGAAGCCAACCTCGCGGTCAACCAGACGTTCATGCGATCGATCAACACCAGCCTGATGTCGACGCTGCCAGTGCTGGCCCTCATGGTGGTGGCGGTGTGGCTGCTGGGCGTGGGCACCCTCAAAGACCTGGCCCTGGTGCAGTTGATCGGCATCATCGTCGGCACCTACTCGTCGATCTTCTTCGCCACCCCGCTGCTGGTCACGCTGCGTGAGCGCACCGAACTGGTGCAGACCCACACCCGTCGGGTCCTCCGGCGGCGCGGGCCGGACGCCGGCAAGGCTGCGACCAAGCAGACGCGGTCCCAGGAGGGCGCCGAGTCGGACGCCGAGCCGGCTCCTGCACGCTCCGCCGGCACCGGTACGCCGCCGCCCGGCAAGCCGGCTCCGGGTGCCCGGCCGGTTCGTGCCTCGGGCCGCCATGCGCGTCCGACCGGCAAACAGAACAACCGCTAGCGCAGATGATGGCCTGGCGTCGGCGTGTGGCCGCCGGTTGTCTGACGCTCACCCTTGCGGCGGCTGCGCCGGGCGCGCTGACCGGATGCTCGGGCAGCGTGGCAGGAAACGTCGACTACATCGTCGACGGCGCGTTGGACTCCTACAACACCAACACCGTCGGCGGCGCGGCTTCCGCCGGTGCGCAGGCATTCGCCCGCACGCTCACCGGATTCAGCTACCACGGCCCCGACGGTCAGGTTGTCGCCGACCACGACTTCGGCTCGATCTCGATGGTCGGCGGATCACCGCTGGTCCTGGACTACCAGATCGCCGACAATGCCGTGTATTCCGATGGCAAGCCGGTCACCTGCGACGACTTGGTGTTGGCGTGGGCCGCTCAGTCCGGCCGTTTCCCGGGTTTCGACGCCGCCAGCCAGGCGGGTTACGTCGACGTCGCGTCGATCGAATGCCAACCCGGGCAGAAGAAAGCCCGGGTGTCGTTTGCGCCTGATCGCAACATCGTCGACTACAACCAATTGTTCACCGCCACCACGATCCTGCCGTCGCATGTGATCGCCGAAGAACTCGGTGTCGACGTCACGGCGTCGCTGCTGGGCAACAACGCACCGAACATCGCACGCATCGCGCAAACGTGGAACACCACCTGGAGCCTGCGGCCGGGCACGGCGTCCAGCGTCATCGCCAAGCACTTCCCGTCCTCCGGGCCGTACCAGATCGAGTCCGTATTAGACGGTGGCGCAGTGGTTCTCGTTGCCAACGAGAAGTGGTGGGGCGCCAAGCCAATGACCAAACGGGTCACGGTGTGGCCGCAGAAAGCCGACATACAGGACCGGGTCAACGACAAGAGGGCCGACGTTGTCGACGTGGCGACCGGTTCGTCGGGAGCTCTGGCCACGCCGGACACCTACCGCCGCACCGATGCGGCGTCCGACGGTATCGAGCAGCTCATCTTCGCGCCGGGCGGACCGATGGCCGACATCGCGGCCCGTCGTGCCGTCGCGTTGTGCACTCCGCGTGATGTGATTGCCCGCGACGCGCAGACGCCGATCTCCAACGCACGCCTGCACACCGCCTCCGACGACGCCATCGGCCAAGCTGAGAACGTCCCCGAGGCAGGGCGATTCATCAAAGCGGACCCGGTGGCGGCGCGCGCCGAGCTGAAGAACAAGCCACTGCCGGTGCGGATCGGCTACCGCGGGCCCAACGCGCGCCTGGCCGCGATCGTCGGCGCGATCGCGAAGGCCTGCGGCCCGGCCGGTATCACGGTCTCCGACGTCACGTCGGACTCGGTCGGCCCGCAGGCACTCAAGGACGGCATGATCGACGTGCTGTTGGCCAGTACCGGCGGCGCCACCGGCAGTGGCTCCACCGGCTCGTCGGCCATGGACGCCTACGACCTGCACACCGGCAACGGCAACAATCTGTCGGGCTACACCAACGGCCAGATTGACGGCATCATCGGCTCGCTCGCGGTGTCGGCCGACCCCGCCGACCTGGTCCGGCTGCTGGCCGAGAGTGCTCCGGTGCTGTGGGCGGGCATGCCGACGCTGCCGCTG
>NZ_JBYCLA010000096.1:0-4365 GCF_057473665.1 Mycobacterium sp. TH-M25 | reverse complement strand
ATGAACGAACTGCTCGAGATCTTGCCGGCCAAGCAGCGCGAGATCCTCATCCTGCGTGTTGTCGTCGGCCTGTCCGCTGAGGAGACCGCCGCCGCCGTCGGCAGCAGCACCGGAGCGGTTCGGGTGGCCCAGCACCGCGCGTTGTCGCGGTTGAAGTCCGAGATTGTCGCGGCGGGTGACTATGCCTGAGTTTGGTTATGCGTTCGGCGATCAGCCGGCTTTGGATGAGGTGGCCCGCACCGATCTGCTCCTCGACGCGCTCGCCGAACGTCATTCGGTCGACTTCGACGATCCCCGTGATGACATGCTGGCCGCGTTGCTGGAGGACTGGCGCGACGAGTTGAGGTGGCCACCGGCGAGCGCATTGGTTTCCCACGAGCAGGCCGTCGAGGCGCTGTACACCGGAATTGCGGGGCGCCGACGCGCTCGCCGCGGCCTGGCAGCGATCGGATCAGTGGCGGCGACGCTGCTAGTGCTCAGTGGGCTGGGCGCCGTGGTCGCCGACGCCCGTCCCGGACAGGCGCTGTATGGCCTGCACACGATGTTCTTCGACACACCGCGGGTCAATAACGATCAGATTGTGTTGTCCGCCAAGGCCGAATTGGCCAAGGTTCAACAAATGATCGCCGAAGGCCAATGGGACCAGGCCGAGGATCAGCTGGCTGAGGTCAGCAGCAGTGTGCAATCGATGGACGACGATAACCGCAGAAATGACCTGATGAATCAGGTGAATCTGCTGAACACGAAGGTGGAGACGCACGACCCGAATGCGACGTTGCCGGCGCCTGAAACGGGGCCAACCGTGCCGGCTGCCTCAACCACGTTGACGTGGTCGTCGATTCCGCCGGAGCCGCCCGGTGCCGCGCCCTAACACCTGCGCTACGGCTCACGGTGCGTCATTTAATGACGCCGGTGATAGCCATCCGCGTCGGATGTCGCTTCGTTCAGCGAGGCATCGGCGTATCCCCGGCAGTAATCCCAGGTGACGTAGGAGTCCGGTTCGGGGTCGTAGGCCGGCTCGTGCGGTCGGACGGTGCCGTCGATCAGTAGTTGCAGCAGGTTGGCCCGCAACATGTCCCAGTCGTGATAGTGGTCTTGCTGACACTCGTCGCAGCACACCACAAGTCCACGAATTCCCCGATGCGCCAACAGCGCCTCGTAAACGGCCAGGTCAGCCAGGTCGGCTTCGACCGCAATCCGTTCTTGCTGGTCTAGTGGTTGACCTGGCTCTACAGCGTCGAGCGCCGCCGACGGGTCGCAGGGGTCGTCGGCAAACGGGTCGGGTGGCAAACCCGGCGGGAGGTGGTCACGCACGCCTCTAGCCTACGCAGGCGGGCAGCGATAACGCCAGCAGCCTAGACCGGTGTTGTTTTATCGTCGGCGGAACACCCGGCCATGCGAACCCGGCGGATTGGTCAGTCGATAGGATGGGGTTTCTCACCCGCATGCGTATGGAGGGCCGCACCGATGACCCGTGGCATGTCCAACCTAAAAGAAAGTTCCGACCTCGTTGCCAGTTCGTACCTGCGTGTTGGTGGCCTGATGGACGACCCAGCCGCGACCGGGGGTGACAACCCGCACAAGGTGGCCATGCTGGGACTGACGTTCGACGATGTCCTGCTGTTACCCGCGGCTTCTGACGTGGTGCCGGCCACTGCGGACACGTCCAGCCAGCTGACCAAGAAGATCAGGCTCAAGGTGCCGTTGGTCAGCTCGGCAATGGATACCGTCACCGAGGCGCGGATGGCCATCGCCATGGCTCGGGCGGGCGGCATGGGTGTGCTGCACCGCAACCTGCCGGTTGCCGAGCAGGCCGGGCAGGTCGAGACGGTGAAACGCTCCGAGGCCGGCATGGTCACTGACCCGGTCACTTGCCGGCCGGACAACACCTTGGCCCAGGTCGACGCGCTGTGCGCCCGGTTCCGGATCTCCGGGTTGCCGGTGGTCGACGATTCCGGTGCGCTGGTTGGCATCATCACCAACCGCGACATGCGGTTCGAGGTCGACCAGTCCAAGCAGGTCGCCGAGGTGATGACCAAAGCGCCGCTGATTACCGCTGCCGAGGGTGTCAGCGCCGACGCGGCATTGGGTCTGTTGCGGCGAAACAAGATCGAAAAGCTGCCCGTTGTCGACGGCCATGGCCGGCTGACCGGGCTGATCACCGTCAAAGACTTCGTCAAAACCGAGCAGCACCCGCTGGCGACCAAAGACAGCGACGGCCGGCTGCTGGTGGGTGCGGCCGTTGGTGTCGGCGGAGATGCCTGGGTCCGCGCGATGATGCTGGTCGACGCCGGGGTCGACGTGCTGATCGTCGACACCGCGCACGCGCACAACCGGCTGGTGCTCGACATGGTCGGCAAACTCAAGGCCGAAATTGGCGACCGGGTCCAGGTGATTGGCGGCAATGTCGCCACCAGGTCGGCGGCCGCGGCCCTGGTGGCGGCCGGCGCTGATGCGGTGAAGGTCGGCGTGGGGCCCGGGTCGATTTGCACGACCCGCGTGGTGGCCGGTGTCGGGGCGCCGCAGATCACCGCGATTCTGGAGGCCGTCGCGGCGTGCGGGCCGGCGGGCGTGCCGGTCATCGCCGACGGCGGGTTGCAGTACTCCGGCGATATCGCTAAGGCGCTGGCCGCCGGCGCGTCGACGGCCATGCTGGGCTCGTTGTTGGCCGGCACCGCTGAGGCGCCAGGCGAGCTGATCTTCGTCAACGGCAAGCAGTTCAAGAGCTACCGCGGCATGGGGTCGCTGGGCGCCATGCAAGGTAGGGGTGGGGGTAAGTCGTATTCCAAGGACCGCTATTTCGCCGACGACGCCCTGTCCGAGGACAAGTTGGTCCCTGAGGGGATCGAGGGCAGGGTGCCGTTCCGTGGTCCGCTATCGTCGGTGATCCACCAGCTGATGGGTGGTCTGCGCGCCGCGATGGGTTACACCGGTTCGCCCACCATCGAGGTGTTGCAGCAGGCGCAGTTCGTCCGGATCACACCCGCCGGACTCAAAGAGAGCCACCCGCACGACGTCGCGATGACCGTCGAAGCCCCCAACTACTACGCGCGTTGACGCCCGACATGGTCGAGATCGGGATGGGCCGCGTGGCCCGTCGGACATATGAGCTCAGCGAGATCAGCATCGTGCCGTCGCGTCGCACTCGCTCGTCGAAAGACGTGTCGACGGCGTGGCAGCTCGACGCCTACCGGTTCGAGATCCCCGTGGTGGCACACCCGACCGACGCGTTGGTGTCACCGGAGTTCGCCATCGAGCTGGGCCGGCTCGGCGGGCTGGGGGTACTCAACGGTGAGGGGCTGATCGGCCGCCATGCCGATGTCGAGGCCAAGATCGCGCAGTTGATCGAGGCCGCCGAGAAAGAGCCCGAACCCGCGGCGGCGGTCCGGTTGCTGCAGGAGCTGCATGCTGCGCCGCTGAACCCGGACCTGCTCGGTTCGGCGGTGGCCCGGATCCGGGAGGCGGGAGTGACCACCGCGGTGCGGGTCAGCCCGCAAAATGCTCAGGCGCTGACGCCGGTGTTGCTGGCGGCCGGAATCGACCTGCTGGTCGTCCAGGGTTCCATCGTCTCGGCTGAAAGAGTGGCCCTGGATCGGGAAGGGGCTGGTGAACCACTCAACCTGAAGACGTTCATCGCTGAGCTCGACGTTCCGGTGGTCGCCGGCGGTGTGCTTGACCACCGCACGGCGCTGCATCTGATGCGTACCGGCGCGGCCGGCGTGATCGTCGGCTACGGCTCCACCAGCGGGGTCACCACCTCCGATGAGGTGTTAGGCATCAGCGTGCCGATGGCTACTGCGATCGCCGACGCCGCCGCCGCGCGGCGCGAATACCTCGACGAGACCGGCGGCCGCTACGTGCACGTGCTGGCCGACGGCGATATCTACACGTCTGGCGAGTTGGCCAAAGCCATTGCCTGTGGCGCCGACGCGGTGGTGCTGGGCACGCCGTTGGCCCAAAGTGCCGAGGCACTGGGCGGCGGGTGGTTCTGGCCGGCCGCCGCGGCACACCCGTCGCTGCCCCGCGGGGCGTTACTGCAGACCGCCGTCGGCGAGCGCCCGCCGTTGCAGCAGGTTCTGAACGGGCCCTCCGACGACCCGTTCGGCACCCTGAATCTGGTCGGTGGTCTGCGCCGATCCATGGCCAAGGCCGGCTATTGCGACCTCAAGGAATTCCAGAAGGTCGGCCTGACCGTCAGCATCTAAGGTTTCGGCCGCACGTTGGTGCCGAAGGCAGACCATACTGGGGCGATGAAGCCGGATTAAGACGTCCTCATCAGCGGGTCAGGGTTTGGCGGCAGCGTCAGCGCGCTGCGGCTCACGGAAAAGGGTTACCGGGTCGGCGTGGTGGAGTCCGGCCGCCGCT
>NZ_JBYCLA010000095.1:0-7456 GCF_057473665.1 Mycobacterium sp. TH-M25 | reverse complement strand
CCGAGCGTGCACGTGACCACCTGGACCTGCGCTCCGCGTGCGACGTAGTGGGCGATGGTGGCACCGTTGGTGATGCTCTCGTCGTCGGGATGAGCGTGCACAAACAACAGCCGCGGAGTTTCCTGCATGCACCGCACACTACTAGGGGCACCCTAGTAGTGTGCGGCAAAGGATTTCGTGGCATAAAGCCCTGAGCCGCAATGACAGTCGACAACTTGGCAAACCCCTGATCACCGCAAATGTACGTCGCTGGCTACTATCGTCGGATGGGACAGCAGACGGCAACGGTCCGCACCCGCCGCCGCGGCAAGCAACTCGAAGATGCCCTGTACGACGCGGCGCTGGCTGAGCTGGCTGCCGCCGGTTACGGCGGGCTGACGATGGAGGGCATTGCCGCGCGGGCGCGGACGGGTAAAGCCGCGTTGTACCGCCGGTGGTCGTGCAAGCGCGATCTGGTCCAGTCCGCGCTGCTCTATGCCCTGCCGCCGCTGCCCGAGCCGCGGGCGGATCGATCCGCGCGGGAGAACCTGCTGGCCGCGCTGAACGCGCACTGCGACCTGGTCGCGGGCAAGACTCCATTTCCGAGCCTGGCCAGCCTGCAGCAGCTACTGCACGAGCCAGAATTGCGGGCGATCTTCACCGATGCCGTGGTCGGACCGCGGTTGCGGATCACCGAGTCGATCCTGCAGGCAGGCGCCGACAACGGCGAGATCGACGCGTCCGCGCTGACGCCCTACACCGCGCGGGTGGGCGCTGCGCTGGTGAATCACCAGATGATGCTGACCGGCGCGCCGCCGAACAAACGTCAGCTCGCCCAGATCGTCGATACGGTGCTTTTGCGGCCGAGCTGAATGACGTTGTAGCACAAAGTTTCTAGGCTAATCGCTATCCACGACGGTCAAGGCGGGCCGCTTACTGCGAGGTCTTGACCCATTGCCCGGCATCGCCGACGATGCCGACCGGGACCGCGCCGGTGAGGCTGACATTTTGCACACTGGGTCCGGCGCCGACGATCGTGGTGTCCTGCAGAATCGGCAGCACCGTGGCCATGTCCCACAGCCTGGGTTCGACTGCGTTGATCACGTCGTTGATGTCCTTGGTACCGCTCAGTGCCGCGTCGATGTCGGCCTGAATGCTGTGGTCACAGATGCCGGTGAGGTTGGACGGCGCCTGCACGAGCGCGCCGGGCTCCTGCGCCTTGGACGGAGGTGTCGACGTGGCGGCGGTCGGCGTCGTCGCGGGCGCGGGCTTTGCGGTCGGGCGGAATGTCGACGGCGCCACGGCCGTCGACACCGCCGTCGCCTCCAACGCGGGGCAGCCGTAGCGAGATGCCAGCAGCGTCGCCAGATTTCCACCGGCCTCACGCCATCCCACCAGCGCGTCGACCTGATTGTTCAGCAGCGCTTCGCGGTACAGCACGACCGGGTCGAGCGCGAGCACGGTCGCGTCGATACCAACGTTGCGTAGCTGGTCAGCCGCGGTGTTCGCGACGGCCACCGAGGTCGGATCGTTGGCCGCGACCCCGAGGACCAGCGACAGATCCTTGCCGTCCTTACTGACGTGACCGCGCGGGCTGTCCGGCGTCGAGGTGTCGTTGTCGATCTGGTAACCCGCCGCCTCCAGCAACCCCAATGCCGCCGTCCGGGTCATCGCGGGCGGCGCGGTCGGCACGTAGCCGGGATCGCTGGGCGACCGGATCTGCGCCTGGTCCAGGCTCACGGTGTTGTCACTGCCCGCACCCACTGCGGCGAGCAGGTCCACGTCGAGCAGGCCCAGGATCGCTTTGCGCACTTGGCCGTCGGCCAACGTGGGCCGGCTGGCCCGCAAGGTCAGCTGCATGATTCGCGGCGTCATGATCCGGGCGGTCCGCACGCCCGGGATCGCCGACAGCTGCGCGAAAACCGCCGAGCCGCCGTGTACTTGAGCTACCTGGGTGTCGCCGTTGCGGACCGAGTCGGCCAGCGCCGCGGGCGCCCCGGCGCGGCGGAAGAGCACCAGATCGGGCTTGGCCGGCGGGCCCCAGTAACGGTCGTTGCGGGCCAGCAGAATCTCGTCACGTTGCGGGTCGATCGACTCCACGCGAAACTGCCCGCCGGTGACCGGCAAAGCGCGGGCCAGCCCGGCCGTAAATCCACCGGGCACGTCCTTGACGATGTGCGCCGGAAGAATGTTGTTGAACAACTCCCGCCACGCCGGATAGGGCCGGGCGAAGGTGACGAGGGCCTGTTTACCGCCGTCGATCGACTGCACCCCGGTGATCAGGTCATAGCCGGCCGGGTCGACCACTCCGGGCTGGCCGACCATCTGGCGCCACAGGTACCAGAAGTCGTCGGCGGCGATCGGGGCGTTGTCGGTCCACTGCGCCTCCGGCCGAATCTTGTAGGTCACCGTGAAGGGGTTCTCGTTGGTCACCTCGGCGGACGTCAGCAGCGTCGGATCCATCTCCCACCGGGATCCCGTCGAAGTGTTCGGATCGACCACCGGTCTAAACGCGCTCGGCAGCACCAGCGCACTCACCGCGGCGTTGACAGCGGACAGATCCGACAACAGATGCGGGTTGAAGCCGGCGCCGATCGAGTCGATGCCCACGATGATCTGACTCTTACGCTGCGGCGGCGGCGCCGTACTACGCGCGGTCGCCGTGCTCTGCGGCGCCGGGGGCGGACTCACCGCACACCCGCCGACAGTCAGCAGCGAAACCAGCAGGCCGGCGGTCGCAAATGCGCGGCGGGCTCGTTTCGGCACGCCCCACAGGGTATCGGTCGTCAGCGGGATCCTCGGGGCTGACTTCTCACCGCGGCTCCTACCTCGCCGCTTGATCGTCGTCAGCCGCGCGCCTTGGCCCGCGCCTTGGCCCGGGCGCGCAATGTTGCGGCGAGCTCGACCTTGCGCACCCTGACCACCTCGGGCGTCACCTCGACGCACTCGTCCTCGGCGCAGAACTCCATGGCCTGCTCAAGACCGAGCTCCAGCGGCCGGGCCAGCGTCTCCATCACATCGGCGGTCGACGACCGCATGTTGGTCAGCTTCTTCTCCCGCGTCACGTTGACGTCGAGGTCCTCGGCGCGCGGGTTGATGCCCACCACCTGGCCTTCGTAGGTGTCTTCGCCGGGCTCGACGAAGAACTGGCCCCGGTCCGCGAGCTGGATCATGGCGAACGGGGTGATCGACCCGCTGCGGTCGGACACCAGCGACCCGGTGTGGCGTGCCTTGATTTCGCCCGCCCACGGCCGGTAGCCGTCGAAGACGGCATTGGCGATGCCGGTGCCGCGGGTCAACGTCAGGAAGTCGGTGCGGAAGCCGATCAGGCCGCGGCTGGGCACGATGAAGTCCATCCGCACCCAGCCGGCGGCGTGGTTGGCCATCTCTTCCATGCGGCCCTTGCGGGCGGCCATCAGCTGGGTGATCGCGCCGACGAACTCTTCGGGGCAGTCGATGGTCATCGCCTCGAACGGCTCGTGCCGTTTGCCGTCGACCATCTGGGTGACCACCTGCGGCTTGCCCACGGTCAGCTCGAAACCCTCCCGGCGCATCTGCTCGACGAGCACGGCCAACGCCAGCTCACCACGGCCCTGGACTTCCCAGGCATCGGGCCGGTCGATGTCGACGACCTTGATCGACACGTTGCCGACCAGCTCGGAATCCAAGCGCGACTTGACCATTCGCGCGGTGAGCTTGTGCCCGGACACCTTGCCGGCCAGCGGCGAGGTGTTGGTGCCGATGGTCACCGAGATGGCGGGCTCGTCGACGGTGATGCGCGGCAGCGCGTGCGCGTGCTCGGGGTCGGCCAGCGTGTCGCCGATCATGATTTCGGGCATACCGGCCACCGCGACGATGTCGCCCGCGATCGCCTCCTCGGTGGCGGTGCGCTCCACCCCCTCGGTGACGAGCAGTTCGGTGATCTTGGCGGCGGTGATGACCGGATGGCCGTCGACCTCGCGCATCCAGGCCACCTGCTGACCTTTTTTGATGCGGCCTTTGTAGATCCGGATCAAGGCCAGCCGGCCCAGGAACGCCGACGCGTCGAGGTTGGTCACCAAGGCCTGCAGCGGCGCCTCGGGGTCACCCTGGGGCGGCGGGATGTGCTCGAGCAGCACGTTGAACAGCGGGTCCAGGTTCTCGCCGTCGGGGTTTTCGCCGTTGGCCGGTTGGGTGGTGCTGGCGATCCCCGCGCGGCCCGACGCGTACAGCGTCGGCAGACCGAGCGCCTCCTCGGCGGCATTCTGAGCTTCGGCGTCGAGGTCGGAGGCGACGTCGAGCAGCAGGTCGTGGCTCTCGGAGACCACCTCGGCGATGCGGGCGTCGGGTCGGTCGGTCTTGTTGACCACGAGGATGACGGGCAGGTGCGCGGAGAGCGCCTTGCGCAGCACGAACCGCGTCTGCGGCAACGGCCCCTCGGAGGCGTCAACCAGCAGCAACACGCCGTCGACCATCGACAGGCCGCGTTCCACTTCGCCGCCGAAGTCGGCGTGGCCCGGCGTGTCGATGACATTGATGACGGTCATCGAGCCGTCCGGGTGCTGGCGATGCACCGCGGTGTTCTTGGCCAGGATCGTGATGCCCTTTTCCTTCTCCAGGTCACCGGAGTCCATCAGGCGCTCGATCGCGTCGTCGCCGCGATGGGTCAGTGCGCCGGACTGCCGGAGCATGGCGTCAACCAGGGTCGTCTTGCCGTGATCGACGTGAGCGACGATGGCGACGTTTCGGAAATCCACGCTGGTGATTGTTTCAGTGCAGGTCGTGTATCGCGAAACTGAGCGGCTGTGACGTTGACGGCGACTGTGCAGCTGCTGCTCGCGGAAATGGTGTTCGCACGCGCACAACCCGCACAGTCGCGGCAGCGTCCTACCCCAATAGCCGACTCAACGCCGTCAGGAACCCGCGGTCGGCGGGCACCCAATCGACGTCGCCGAGTTCCGCGGCGGACACCCAGCGCAGCGCCTCGTGGTCGTGCGGCTGCGGTTCGCCGCTCACCAGCCTCGCCGCGTAGGCACGTAGCGTCGTCGTCGCACTGAGTTCGACGTCGCCGAGATGCTGATCAACCACGACCTCGACGCCGAGCTCCTCGGCGAGCTCACGGATCAGCGCCTCGGATTCGGTCTCCCCCGCAGCGACCTTGCCGCCGGGCAATTCCCAGCGACCGGCCAGTTCTGGCGGCCGGACACGCTGGGCGATCAGCACCTTCGATCCGGCGACGATAGCGCCGGCGACCACGATCAGGTTGACCATCGCGGCTGACGGTATACGGTCACAAGATGGCTGTCTTGACCGATGAACAAGTGGACGCCGCACTGCCTGATCTCAACGGGTGGAAACGCGAAGACGGCGCCCTGCGCCGGTCGGTGAAGTTTCCGGAGTTCCTCGCGGGCATCGACGCGGTTCGCCGGGTGGGCGAGCACGCCGAAGCCAAGGACCACCACCCTGACATCGACATCCGTTGGCGGACAGTGACTTTCGCTCTAGTTACGCACTCCGAAGGCGGCATCACCGATAAAGACGTGGCGATGGCACACGACATCGACGCGCTCCTCGGGAGTTAGCCCCGTCGGGTCTTGAGCCTTCGAGTCGTGGCGACCCAGGCCAGGGTGACCAGCGTCGCCACGATGTAGATCAGGCCGCCCCACGCCTGATACCAGGGACGGCTGTCCTGCCAAATGCTCGGCTGGGCGAAGCTCAGCAGCCAGGGCACTCCGACGACGAGCAGCACCAACCAGATCCAGCCGAGCACCCGCGCCCCGCGGCGATCGGACAACGGACCGTGGAGCAGCCAGATCATCAACGGCACCAACCACACCCAATGGTGCGTCCAGGAAATCGGCGACAGCAGCAACCCGAACAGCTCGACAACCAACAGGCGGCCCAGGCGGTCGTGGATCGCGCGCCAGGCGAGCACGGAAAGTATTGCGGTGACGGCAATTCCGATCAACACCGTCGGGTTATAGCCCGAGTCGTGACCGTCGATCCGGCAAATCGCACCGCGCCAGGACTGGTTGGAGATCGTGCAGATCGGCCCGACCCGGTCGGTCTTGAAGATCAATTCGCGGAAGTAGTAACGAGTTTGATCGCCGACAACCCAGGCCGACAGCGCGATGGTGGCCAGGAACACGCACCCGGAAAACACCGCCGTGCCCCACCGGCGGACACCGACGAAGTAGAGCCCTCCGATCGCCGGCGTCAGCTTCATCCCCGCCGCCGTCCCCAGCAGCAGGCCTGACAGCCACCAGCGGGTACTGAACGCCGCCCCTAACGTGGCCAGCGCCAGCACGACATTGATCTGCCCGTAGTCGAACGTGCTGCGTAGCGGTTCAAGCCAGATCGCGACACCCGTCCAGAGCATCGCCAACCGCCGGCCCTCGCCGACGCCGACACCCAGCAGTCGCTGACTCAGCCGGACCACGCCGTAGAGCGCGGCCATCGTCCCGACCGTCCAGCAGAACGCGACCAGGCCGAACGGCAGGAAGTGCAGCGGGTAGAAGACCACCGCCGCGAACGGCGGATAGGTGAAGGGCAGCGGAAAATCCGGCGTCTGGTCGGCGTAGACGTAGCGGTAGAGACTGCCGGAGTGGTCGAGCATCGCCGCCCCGCCCACATAGACGTGCAGGTCGACGAAGTTGGCGCCGTTGCGCGCCAGGTACGTCCAGGCCAGCCGTGCCAACACGCTGACGACCAAAAGCGCCGGCCCGATCGTGTCGACGGAGATCGCGGGACGGCGATTGATGATTGCCGCCGGAGCGGCCGAGATGGTGTCTATCTGCACGACTCTATCGCCGGGCCCGACATGCGCCGCGGTTCCGTCGCGCGGCCGCTCGGTCACCGCCCCCGCTCGGTTGAGTAACGGTCCCATAAATGCCACACGTGTCACTTGAGTCACTTCGGTATTTGACGGATCGTCTGCGGCGAGGACCTGCACGAAATTCAGCGAGCTTCAGGGAGAATCATGTCAACTGTTCGGACCTTTGTACGCGCCACCGCTGTCGTGGCGGGCTCGTCGGCAGCGTTGCTCTTCGGCGGCCTGATGGGCACGGCCCACGCCGACCCGGGCGCACCGCTGCCCGCCCCCGACATCAGCCAGCAGCTCGTCGGCACCGCGGCTCAGGCGCCGCAGCTGCTGGAGAGCGTCGCGGGGGCACTAGGCGGTCAGCCGGCCTCCCCGCCGCCGCTGGCCAGTGCTTCGATCAAGATGCCGCAGACGCCGGCCGCGACCACCCCCGGCGCGTCGCTGCTCCCGGGCCTGGCATCGCCGGCTCCGGCTGCGACGTCCACACCAGGGCTCGGCATTCCGGGCCTGACGTCGCCGGCTCCGGCCGCGACGTCCACACCAGGGCTCGGCATTCCAGGTCTGACGCCGGCCGCTCCGGCCACCAGCCCTGCGGGAATGCTGCCGCAGGCTCAGCTCAATCTGCCGCAAATCCCGGGCCTGCCGATCCCGCTGCCGCAGCAGGTGTCGCTGCCCGGC
>NZ_JBYCLA010000094.1:0-12723 GCF_057473665.1 Mycobacterium sp. TH-M25 | reverse complement strand
CCGGCCATCGAACTCGTCGCTACACGGATGGGCGTCGACGCGGGAACCGACATCCGCCCTTCGCTGCTAGTCCACACGGGGTTGGCCACCGCGCAATTCATCCTGCAGCGCTGGCTGAACGCGGACGCCAAAACGAGCCCATCACTTCACATTCAACTCGAACAAGCCCTAAGAATCGCACTAGCCGGATTCGACTAATCGCGGACCCATGACCGGGCTCAACAGCTGCGTGCCGCTGCTATGTCCGAAGCCCGGGGGACAAAGACCGGGGTAGTCGGCCATTACCCGCAACTCCACCCGATATTTGCAATGTCAGCCTGAATCGCCCCAATTCTGTCGGAGCCTCTAGGATCTGCGGGGCATTCACCCGGCGATCATCGTTTGTTGAAAGTGCCGGTCACACAAAGCGAAAACCAGAGAGTGCACCGCGACGGCCTTTCCAGATCCTGTAGCGCCGGTGAGCACACCGGTGTGGCCGCCGGTCATCTGGATGAGCCGACGTGGCACGTCCTGGGCGCGCTGGTCGACAAGGGAATGGCCGAGTCAAAGAGCTCTTGGCTGTGGCATCCGACTACAACCTGCTGCTGATATCCCGGTTCAAAGAGGAATCAGGCACAGGCCTGGAGACCGGAACGATCCGCGCCATGGCCGGGTCGGGCGCGGTCGTGGTGTCTGCCGCCCTGGTGTGCGCCGCACGGGTCGGTAGGTTGGTACAAGCCGGCGTCGCAATCCGCTCCCGGCAAGCGCTTTCAGCGCTGCGGCGGCGCTGGCCTGAGAGTCGTCGACGTTGAACGGGTGCGTGGCATGCCGTCCGCAGCGGCTTATGCTCGCGTGCGCCGCTATTTGATTGCGACGACGTCCACTGGCCGGATGTCAGGCGCCTTCGCCAACAGGTCGTCCGCTACCTTGCCGAGTTCCACCGGGATTTGACCGTTGAGGTGCGCTTGCCGGCCTTCCTCGTCGGCGAACGTGTCGAAGATCCCAAACGTGGTGTCGCTCAGTTTGAACGCATACCAGGTGATCGTTTGCTCCTCCTGAGCCGCAATCGCGCGGCCGGACACCAGAAATGCGTGGAGTTCGTCGCCCTTATCGGGCTTGGCCTCCAACAGCGCAAGGATTCCACGGGTCACGGTCACGTTTACTTTTGTCCTTTCTCTCGACGGTCCTCGGCCAATATATGTGGCGCGCTCGTTCGCGTGGAGTGGCGAATCCGACGCGTTTGATACCATTCCCGACATGCGGGTCGCGGTGGTGGCACTCGACGGTGTGTTCGACTCGGGACTCAGCGTGGTGCTCGATGTGCTCGCGACGGCGAACTCGATGCGCGAGAACCTAGCGGCGGCTCCGTCAGCTTTCGAGGTGACCGTCGTCGGACTGACCGCCGAGGCCCGAACCGGACAGGGATTGCTGGTTGAGACCGTCCCGTTGGCGGCGTTGACGGCGCACCCCGAGCTTGTCGTTATTCCAGCGCTGTCCGTGAAATCTCCCGACCACCTTGCCACCGCGGTCATCAAGCATCCGCTGCTCGGCTGGGTGCGCGAGACGCACACGGCCGGGGTCCACGTCGCGGCGGCGTGCACGAGCACCTTCTTGCTGGCCGAGTCCGGAATCCTCGACGGGTGCACCGCCACTACGAGCTGGTGGCTGGGGCCGGCGTTTCGGCAGCGATATCCGGCGGTCCGCCTCGACATCCAACGTACCGTTGTGGCCGACCGAACGATTACTACCGCCGGTGCCGCATTCGCCCACATCGACCTGGCCGTTTCGATCGTGCATCGGCGCAGCCCCGCTCTGTCCGATTTCGTCGGTCGCTATTTGATGGCGGGGGAGCGCCAATCGCAGTTCACGTGCGCGATGCCCGCGCTGCTCGCCGAAGCAGACCCGACGATCGCCGCTTTCGAGCGATGGATCCGAGACCACTTAGGCGAACCCGTCAGAGTTGGCGCCGTGGCCCGAAGCCTCGGCGTCAGTGAGCGAACTTTGCAGCGCGCGACGATGCGGGTGCTCGGTATGTCGCCGCTTAAATTCGTTCAGCAGATCCGGCTGGACCAGGCAACTTTGTTACTGCAGAATTCCAACCGGACGGCGAGTTCGGTCGCAGCGGCCGTCGGCTACCAGAACGTCGGTTCGTTGCGCCGCTTGGTGCGGCGCGCTTCTCACTCCTCGCTGGGCGCAATCCGAAGTCGTTGATATTTGGCATCGCTTGGCGGGGTCCTCGCCGTTGCCCTTCGGGGGCGTGAAGTCGGGTTGGAGGACAATTGCGGTGCCGCCCGGAAGAAGGGCAGTGCCGAACACTCGCACCAGTTGTTCGGCACGCTTTAGGCTAGAGCGAGCAAGCCTCGTAGCTCGGCGCGTGCTTGCTCGTCGAGCGGCAGCAGTGGCGCACGAGGATCGCCGACCGGGAAACCAAGCAGGTCGAGTCCGGCCTTCACGGTGGTGGCCAGGCCGCCGGCGACGATGAACTCCAGTAGGGGTCTGAGATCGTCATAAAGGATTTGAGCCTTATCCAGGTCGCGCGCGCGCACCGCCTCGTACAGGTCGATGCATGGCTGGGGCCGCAAATTCGGTGCGGCAGTGCACCATCCCGACGCGCCGGTCCGCAGCGCGTCGAGCACCAGCGGATTACTACCGTTATAGAAGGGCAGTCGGCCGTTGCCGAGTTCGGCGATGCGCTGCATCCGGGACAAGTCGCCGGTGGATTCCTTCACCATGGCGACGTTGTCGATGGTCTCGAACATGTGGACCAATAGTTCGGGGCGCATGTCCACGCCGCTGGTGGCCGGATTGTTGTAGGCCATGATGGGGATTTCGATGGCGTCGCCGATTCTCTGGTAGTGCTGAAAGATCTCACGCTCGGTGAGCTTCCAGTAGGAGACCGGCAGGATCATGACGGCTTGGGCGCCCGCCTGCTGCGCGTACTTGGCGCGCCGGATCGTCTTGGCAGTAGTCACATCTGAGACGCCCACGACCACAGGCACCCGCCCGGCGACGGTGCCGATGCTGGTATCGACCACGTCGTCGAACTCAGGCTCATCGAGGTAGGCCAATTCGCCGGTGCTGCCGAGCGGGGCAATCGCGTGGACCCCAGAGGAAACGAGCCGATCGATCAGCGCGGTCAGCCGTTTGGTGTCGACGCCCTCGCCAGCGAACGGTGTCACCGGGTAGGCGATGATGCCGTGGATCTTGGGTTCGTGCACCAAGGGCTCCTCCGATCGGTTGGCGGCTAACGGGTTTTAGGTCGTCAGGACGTCGGGGTGGCGGGCGAGCGCGCGCCGGGCGTAATAGGCGAAATTGGCTTTGCTGCGCTCGGGTCTTAGCGTCCAATCGTGGGCCTCTCGGGCCAGCTGCTCGGGCAGTTCCTTAACGGTGCCGGAGGCCATGGCGGCCAGTTGGAGTTTCGCCGCGCGCTCAATCAGGATCCCCAATGAGCACGCCTCCTCGATGCTGGAACCGGTCACCACCTGACCGTGATGCGCCAGCAGGACCGCTTTCTTGTCGCCGAGCGCGGCGGTGATGATCTCCCCCTCCTCGTTACCGACAGGCACACCCGGCCACTTCGCGAGGAATGCGCAGTCATCGTAGAGCGGCGTGGTGTCCATGTGGGAAACGATCAGCGGAACCTCCAGCATCGACAGCGCGGCCACGTGGAAGGCGTGAGTGTGCACAATGCACTGAACATCGGGTCGGCCGCGGTAGATCCAGCTGTGAAAACGATTGGCGGGGTTGGCCATTCCTTTCCCGTCGAGCACGTTGAGATCCTCGTCGACCAGCAGCAGGTTGTCTTCGGTGATCTCGTCGAACCCGAGACCGAGCCGTTGGGTGTAGTAGGTCCCGGCCTTTTCGGCGCGGGCGGTGATCTGCCCGGCCAGCCCGGAATCATGCCCAGCGTCGAACAACGCGCGGCAAGTCAGCGCCAGCTTCTGCCGGGTAGTCAACGGCGAGTCGGCGGCTCGGTCGGTCTCGGCGGCGAGACGTTCCTGAGCGCGACGCATCAATTCGGACTTCGAATCGGTGAACGTGGTTACCATTAGCGGCTCCCCCTTATGCGAACATGCAACACGGGCGTGTGGCGCTCCCGTTTCATCATAGGAAATATGGAAGACCTTGTGTCATCAGGCGAGGAACGGAGGTTGCCCTAGCCACAGCAGGGCAACGCGCCGTCCGTTGTCTATAGGCCTCGACTTGGAGCAACTCGCTTGACAGGTCAACGTCGGTCTGCACCTCGTGGCCATCTCGGGCCGCGCAGGTGCTCGACGAACTGATGACAGCGCCGGCTCGCCTAGTAGTCAATAGCTCAGCAAATCGAAGGACGCGCATTGTCTGTCGACCAAAATCACCGCCTCAACGTACGACCATCCGTGATCGCGTACGACAACTCGTGTGCCTTCGAGCTCGGCTAGGCCGGCGCTAGAACAGGGTCGGTTGGTTTCGGGCGGCCTGGTTGGCGGCGACGGGCGTTGGCAGCTGTGGCCCAGAGGCCAGGCGGTATTTCGCGATAAGGGGCCGCGCCCGCTGGAGCAGTGCGTCCTGGTAATGCTGCGGCAGGTACGCTCCGCCGGCGTAGAGCTCGCGATACCGTCTGACAAGTTGCGGGTGCGTTCTCGCCAGCCACGACAAGAACCAGCCGCGAGTCGATCCGCGCAGATGCAGGCCGTGGACCGTTACGGCGGTTGCCCCGGCGGCCGCGATTTGGCGCAGCAAAGCGTCGAGGTGCTCGGCGGAGTCAGTCAGGTGCGGCAAGATCGGCGCGACCATCACGTCGCAGTCCAGGCCGGCATCGCGGACCGCGGTGATCAGCTCCAGGCGCGCCTGCGGGCTCGGCGTACCGGGCTCGACACTGTTTTGCAGCGCCGGGTCAAGAATCGCGAGCGATATTCCCACGCGCACGGACACCCGCTCTGCGGCCTGGGCAATCAGCGGTACGTCGCGTCGCAGGAGCGTGCCCTTGGTCAAGATCGACAACGGCGTTCCTGAGTCCGCGAGCGCCGAGATGATGCCCGGCATCAACGCATAGCGTCCCTCGGCCCGCTGGTAAGGATCGGTGTTGGTGCCCAGCGCGACCTGCTCGTGGCGCCACGATTTCCGGCGCAGCTCCCGGCGCAACACGTCGACGACGTTGGTTTTCACTACGATCTGGGTGTCGAAGTCGCCGCCGCCGTCAAGATCGAGGTATTCGTGGGTGGGTCGCGCGAAACAGTAGCGGCAGGCGTGCGAGCAGCCTCGGTACGCGTTGACGGTGTATCGGAAAGGAAGCAGCGAGCCGTCGGGCACCTTATTGAGGGCGGACTTGCACAGCACCTCGTGGAAAGCAATTCCGTCGAATTGTGGTGCACGGATCGTGCGGACGAACCCGGTCCGCTCCAGGCCCGGCAGCGCTCCGTCATCGGCGTCGACGCTCTGTTGGTCCCAGCGCATAAAATATGCCAGCCCATGTTCGGCCGCCTGTCAACCGCGAGGTCGACCCCGCCGATGTGGGTTGATGACTACCGGGGTTTGACGGGCGAGTGGTGTGTCGGATTAAGTTGACTTTTTGAGGCGATGCGTCCGTGGGCGACTTTGTGATTTGTGGGCGATTGAGGGGTGTATCTGACTGTGCCTCGGGGTGTTGCTAGACGCGGTTTCGTTCGTGGGGAACGGTGTTATCTGTGGGTCGTGATCTGATGTTGCTGTGCTATCCGGATCGGTTGGCGTGGCGGGCTGATGACCGCAATGGGAGGGGCCCAGCATCGCAGCTCCCGTGGTTCATGCCGATCGTTCGGTAAGACGTCCGCGACTCATTCGCACTGCGTTTCGGCGCGGGTTCGTCGGCGCGGTACGCGATGGCCTGCGCTGGTTTGGGGTGGGGTCGGGCAATTCTCTTGCAGGGGAATTGTGGTTGGCCATAACTGGTTTTCGGGGCATAGGCGCGCCGGGGCAGTCAGTCGTGGGAAGGGTGCCGAGTTGTGCAGGTGAAGGGTTGACGCCAGCTCGGCGGGCCAGTGCGGCACTGTCGAAGATCAGCACGCTTTTTCGTCCCGTGAGGATCCAGCCGCGCTGGGTGAAATCGGCAAGCACCTTGTTGACCGTTTCGCGAGACGAGCCAACGAGCTGGGAGACGTCATTCTGCGTAAGTCCATGTTCGACCCGCACCACATCGCCGTCTTGTTCGCCGAATAGCCGGGCCAATGACAGAAGCTGTTGTGCAACACGGCCGGCCACGTCGTGCCAAATCATTTCCACTAGCTTGTGCTCGGTGTCTTGCAGTCGTCGGGCCAGCAGCTGCAGCAATCGTTCCGCGATATGCGGCTGTTCTACCATCCACGCCCGCACGGTGGCGCGGTCCAACCACACCGCCTCGACGTCGGTGATCGCCCTCGCAGTGCAGGTTCGGGGGGCTGGATCGAGAACGGCCAGCTCCCCGAAGATATCTGTGGGCCCGAAAGTAGCCAACAAGTTCTCACGGCCCGCGGCCCCAGGGATACTGACCACGACTATGCCGAATTTGATTGCGAAAACCCGCTCCCCAGGATCGCCTTGAGCAAAAATCACCTGGCCCGCCCGAAATCTACATGGCCACAGCTGCGTAATCAGTGCAGGGACCGTGCCGGGCTCTGCGATTTGATCCCAAACACACCCAGCCTTCTTCGATGCCATTTCCGCAGCCTCCCGAATTAGTGCAATCCTCGCCTGTACATGCCCGCGTTAAGGAGATAATCGTGTAGGGCAGGCCGTTGAGTCCTGCAGGCAGTTGATTGATCTTCCGCAGTCGCCGGCTTGACCCAGCAGGAAGCCCTATCATTATTCAATGACGACCAAAACTGAAACGAAACCGAATTAACTGCCGCACCCCAGCGTCGGAGTTGGTCCAAGCCTAACCTCCCACGGCTCTGGAATGGAACAGGGAAGATAAATCTATATGTCACTTTGATTTCGTTGGGCAAAGGTCAAGACTAGCTTCTACGGTCTAAAGCTAGGATCCGACTATCTCGACCTTGGGGATCATGTGAATCGCTTTGGCGAAGTTGGCGAAGTTTGGCGATGTCCGTGCGACGGCGTCGTGGATTTCTTGGATTTGCTCGGGCGTCGCGTCGGCGTCGATGCGGACGGTGTAGTGGATTTCGTCGTATCCGGGGTTGACGGCTTCATCCAATCCCAGAAATCCGCGGAGGTCCAATTCGCCGCTGGTTTCGATTTCCAGCGATCGAATCGCGATTCCCTTGGTCGCGGCCACGGCGGCGTATCCGACCGTCATGCAAGCGTTGAGGCCCGCCATAACTAACTCTTGTGGGTTCGGCGCGCTACTGCCGCCGAGGAGTTCGATCGGTTCATCGGCTTCTATGGTGAAATTGCGCGGATGACGCTTGCCGCCCAATGAATACGACTCAACGGTTGTGCTTGACCGGGTCTGCCCCGTCCATTGAGTTTTCACACTGAATTGGACATTCCCGTTCGTCACATCCTGGCTGACAGTCTCGGCGAACTGCTCGAGAGCGTCGACATCGATCCCATTACACGACCTACTCATAAAAGTCCTCCTGGATAGAAGCGCGATTCGACAGGCTACCCTGACGAATGATGTTGCGATGCGGCCAAAGGGCTTCCCACGGACATCACCGGCTACAGCAATCGCAATAGCAAGCGCGCCCGCCGAACTGGTCGCTGTACCCGGTCGTCATTTTCTCTTCCGACCTGCTCGGTCGATTAGGCAACTCGTTTCCCGCTGTGGGGTATCCGCCCGCGCTGGGCGACTCCCGTGGCGGTTAATCGTTGCGATAGTCGATGACCATGCGGCCCTCGATTTCTCCGCGTTCCATCCGTTCGAAGACGTCGTTGATGTCTTCCAGTTTTGTCGCTGTGACCACCGGCTTGATGAGGCCGCGGGCGTAGTAGTCGAGGGCTTCGGCCATGTCTTGGCGCGTGCCGACGATTGATCCGCGGATGGTGAATCTATTGAGCACGATGTCGAAGATCGGTGCCGGAAATTCGCCTGGCGGTAGGCCGTTGAACACGATGGTGCCGCCCCGCCGCGTCAACCCGATGGCTTGGCCGAACGCCTGTGGGTGCACCGCGGTGACCAGCACCCCGTGCATCCCGCCGGTGATCTTGTGGGCTTCGGCAGCTACGTCGGTGGTGCGCGCGTTTAAGGCGATCTCGGCGCCCATTCGGGTCGCCAGCTCCAGCTTGGCATCGTCGATGTCGACGGCCAGCACGCGCAAACCCATTGCGCGGGCATATTGCACGGCGATGTGCCCCAGTCCGCCGACACCCGAGATGGCCACCCACTGGCCGGGTCGCGCCTCGGTTTCTTTCAGGCCCTTATAGACGGTTACGCCAGCACACAGGATGGGGGCGACCTCTAAAGGATCGGCGCCGTCGGGGATGCGAGCCGCGAAGTCCGCGTTCACCAGCATGTAGGTCCCGAAGCTTCCGTTGACGGTATATCCGGCGTTTCGTTGCTTCTCGCACAGGGTTTCCCAGCCGGTGCGGCAGTATTCGCAGCGTCCGCAGGCGGTCCATAGCCACGCGTTGCCGACCATGTCGCCGACCTTCAGGTCGTCGACGCCTTCACCGAGTGCGACGACGGTGCCGCATCCTTCGTGGCCGGGCACGAACGGCGGTTGCGGCTTAACGGGCCAGTCGCCGTGTGCGGCGTGTAGATCTGTGTGGCACACGCCGGACGTCTCCAGCTTGACCAGCGCCTCGCGATAGCCTGGTGTGGGTAGCTCGAGTTCGGAAATCTGCAGCGGCGCCCCGAATTCGGTGACGACGGCTGCGCGCATGGTGTTGCCGGGTGTTTGGGCGGTTTCGGGTGTTTGGAGGGTCTCGGTCATTTGTTCGTTCCAATCGTGAAGGGATTACGGGTGAGCAGCTCTGGTGAATGGCCAGAAGACTGCGACGGCGGTCGCGCAGTGGGCGACGGCCTCAATCCGTTGACGGCGCAGCGTGCACAACGACCCCGCGTTCGGCGCGCAGCTCTTCGAGTGATTGGCCGTACCAGTCGGTTGTCCGCGAGGTCATGAGTTTTTCGGACAGGTCGCGCTCGGTGGGCAAGAACATATTGGTCGGCATGATCGGCGGCTTGTATTTGGACCTGAATTCGTCATTGATGCGTTCGAGCTGCTGGTAATCGTCGCCAGCGGCCGCGGCGCGTTCGGCGACGTCGGCGCACACTTGTTTTGCGCATTCACCCGTCAGCGTGCGAGTACGGAAGTCTTCGTCGGACATCGACTGCAGCCGCAACACGGCCACCCGTTCCTCCAGCCGCGCTTCGATCCAAAGGGTGTCCTGATCTTCGCGGCCCCAGTGATCAGAGCGCCACTTCATTAGGGTCGCCACCGCTTCCTCGAGCGTGGCGAGCGCATCGGCGCGTGCAGCCCATTCTGACCGCAGGGCGCTGTTGCCGTAGGGCGAGGGCTCTAGCCGAAATTCGGCGCCGACCGTTTCTTGTTCCCGTGAGCGCCGCCGTCCCGATCGTGGTTGGTCAGCCATTGGTTTCCTCCATTCTGCTGGGCACGAAGTCCTCGTGGTGGCACAAATCGCGCGCCACCCCCGCCGCTTCGAGCATTTGAGTTGTTGCGTCGATCATCTTCGGTGGACCGCAGTAGTAATATTCGAACGAAGAGCGGTCGTTCACCGAAAGATACTTTTGGGCAATCTCGGTTGCGGTACCGATTTCGCCGGTCCACGATTCGTCAGGGTTGACGACACCAGACACCACCTGAAGGTTAGGCATCTGCTCGGTCAACACTTTGAGTTCTTCTGCGCCGAATACGTCTCCGACGTTGGTGTTACCGAAGACCAACACCGCCGGGTGGGCGGGTCGGTCCGCAGCAAGCTGGCGCAGCATGGCCAGCACCGGCGCCAACCCGGTGCCGCCGGCGATGAAAACGGGCGTGCGATCGTTGTCGCGCAGAACAAACTTGCCCCGCGGCCCGATCACTCCGACGTGTTCCCCGATCGGGTGTTTGAAGAGGTTGGAGGAGAACTCGCCATCCGGATATATCCGGATGAAAAACTCCGCCAGGCCGTCGTCGTTGCTCACGTTGGCCATCGAGTAGTCGCGGCTGACGCCGTTTGCCAGCTTCAGCCGGGCGAATTGGCCGGGCGTGTAGCTAAACGGGTGCTGGCCTTTCAGGCTGCGACTCACCGTGGGGGGCAGGACACGGATCGTGACCCGGGCGACGGTGTCGGAGACCATGGCAACCTCGTCGAGCATCCCCTGGTGTTCGACCTCTTCGAACTGGTGGGCCATTGAGAACGGGTAGTCGAACTCGATCTCCAGGTCCGAGGACGGACGAAGCCGGCATGCCAGCACGTAACCTTCGTCTGCTTCTCGCGGCGACAACGCATACACCGAGTGCGTGAGCATCTCCGCGTCCCCGTCGGCCAGAAAACATTTACACGTCGAGCAAACGCCTTCACGGCATTCGCTCATCAGGATGAGACCCTGGCGTAGCGCCGCCGAGATCAGATCTTCATCGGGCTCGCAGCCGATGACAGCCTCGTGATCGTCTTCAAAGAAGAGCTTCAGCTGGTACGTCATCGCACGTCCACCAGCTCGCCGTGATAAATCACGTGATAAATCATCAGTGTCCCTGTAGGTAGGCCAAAATCTTTAGACCGGCTTCGCGTGCCGACCTCTCGGTCAACGACACGCCATTCTGCACCGCGTTACATCCTCGGTAGATGAACCACTCCCAGCATGGGAATGACTCATCCACGATCACCGTGTACTCCTCATCCTCATATATGATTCGCTCGATGCCGTCCATAATTGCTCCGACCGCTTCGGTGGGTAGCTCTGGGGCTCTTTAATGCCTGGCTCACCTCTCGGCGCCGGCACCCCGCATGTGGTTGAGATCGGGAGAATCTTCGTCTTCATCGCGGTGAAACCGAGGAAGCTCTTCTTCCAACCCCATCAATTTCGTCGTCATGACGAATTTATTGCCGTCGTTGTATGCACGTCCGATGGTGGTGGTGACGTTTACCATGAAATCGAAGACGTCGTAACGGTGTCCGATCAATGGCTCTATGATGTCGAGATCGATTTCGAAGCCCTCGTCGTTTTCCAGGCGATAGAAGGTTCCCGCGTCCTCGATGATGAACGAATCGTCGTCGGCGTACTCTTCTTTCAGTTCATCGACGACGATTTCGATTTCCGTGCTTTTCATCAGACACAAAACCACGCGGCGCGATTCGACGACAGGAGCTTCAGCTCCCGCGCCGTACATTCGGTCTTGCAATGCCTGTGGGTTGAACTCCTTCGCGACGCGCTGGGCCGTAGTGATGGTCTGTAACCCGCGCTTCTGCTCGCCAACCGGGGCCGTCGTCGGTGGATTATCTAACGTCATGGTGTACTCCGTAGGAATGGTCGCTTGTATTTCATTTCAGGATTCGACTGCGGGGCTCGGTTGAGGATCAATGCCTCGCGGCCGCAAGTGAACTGGTGACTGTCTTCACCAACTGGTCGACGTCGGCCTCGAACCCAAAGAGCGACGCGTAGCGACTCGCCCAGTCCTCGATGACAATCGTCGCCGCCTCGTTGACCGCCTCTATCGAAACGTGAGACCGTAAGGTGCTTGTGCGGAAGAACATCGGCGCAAATTCGGCCATCGCCGCCACAGACTTGGGCATCCACTCCCGTGCCCATAACCGCATCAAAGCTCGATTGTGGTCGGCGAACTTTGGATCCTGGCCCAGCGCGTGACGGAAGAGTTCGAAGGCCCATTTGGCGTCGATTTCGGCAGCCGTGATTGTCGGCCACATGATCGCCGGTGTGAGCTGATCGCCGTGCATGGGAGCCAACCGGTGGAAGAATTGCTGCCGGGCGAACCGGCTGAACAAAGGTTCGTGCACCATGAAGATCGCGAACAGAATCTCGATGTGGTCGTAGACGTCGCCCCATAGTTGCTCGACGACGCCGCGAGCCGTCCGGTACGCCGGGTCTGAAAGCCAGAAGTCTCTGGCCGGCGCGACATCGGCGGAGAAACCGTCGACGTTCTTGGACAGGAACACCTTTTCGGCTTGGATCATTTCGGCGTTGTCGAGATGGTCGATCGCCCCGGTGATCACCGCCTGCCGCAGCACATCGGTGAACACGTCTCGGGCCGGCGCCCCCACCAGAGCTCCGAAAAGGCCGTACTCGTGGTGCGCGAACGCGCCGAGAGCGGGGGCGATGATGTCGAAGGTCCATTCCCGATCCAGGTCACGGTACATGCGCTGGTCGGCGAAGGCCGCGAACATGCGTTCGGCTTCGGCGTTCTCCTCGGCCTTCTGCGCCACGTAGGTGGGTTGCCCGCGACCGGAAGGGTCCCGGAACACGAACCAGTCCGACGACTTGGCCTCGGTCGTGTAGTTTTCCCACGGCGCGCGGCCGCCGGAGAACTTGTTGCAGAAACCGCCGGTGCCGAGAGCGCCGGGAATCCAGTCGGGCGCCGACTGTGCATAGAGCAACAGCGACTCGTATTCGGAAATGCGACGTCGATAGGGCTTGGCGTACCACTGCGAGGTTCGCCGCGTTTCCAGCGGCTCGCGCTCGATGTCGTAGGCGGGATTCAGAAACGCGCGGCGCCCGCTCATCTCGCCTGGTACGACCTGGCTTGCGCCAGCCTGTTCGGTGGTGGTCATCGATCCTCACTTTTGTTTTGGCGCGGGTGAACGTGGTGCCTGAGCACAATTGGTAATTTTGGTGGGGGTTCCTGCCGGGTGTGCGCGTTTGGGTCGCGCCGTCTGGACCGCCCTGTC
>NZ_JBYCLA010000093.1:0-10238 GCF_057473665.1 Mycobacterium sp. TH-M25 | reverse complement strand
ATGACGTACTCGATGCCCAGCCGATTGAAGATACGCTGGTAGGCCTCGCGGTGGGCATGGTAGGCGTTCGTGAGGCCGGCGTCGTCGATGTCGAAGGAGTACGAGTCCTTCATCACGAACTCGCGGCCGCGCAGGAGGCCCGCGCGTGGGCGCGCCTCGTCGCGGTACTTGGTCTGGATTTGGTAGAGCGCGAGCGGAAAGTCTTTGTAGGAGTTGTACTCCCCCTTGACCGTCAACGTGAAGAGCTCTTCGTGGGTGGGTCCGAGCAGGTAGTCGTTGCCGCGACGGTCCTTGAGCCGGAAGACGCCGTCACCGTATTCGGTCCAGCGGTTCGTCGTCTCGTACGGAGCGCGTGGCAGCAGCGCCGGGAACAGGATCTCCTGACCGCCGATGGCATTCATCTCCTCGCGGACCACCCGCTCGATGTTGCGCAGCACCCGCAGGCCCGGCGGCAGCCAGCTGTACAGGCCCGGCGCGATCGGTCGCACGTAGCCGGCCCGGATCAGCAGCTTGTGGCTGGCAACTTCGGCTTCGGCAGGGTCGTCGCGCAGGGTGCGCAGGAACAGCTCGGACATCCGGGTGATCACAGCGCGCAAGCCTAACTACTACGTATTGACTGCCAATAACCACCACGGCTGCGATCCGCGAAGGATGACAGCCGTGGCGTCTGGTTGGCGATGCTGGGCGCCAGAGCTCGGCGGCGGCCATCATTTGTCACATCAGCACCGTCTCCCCACCATGCTCCGGTTTTGGAAACGTGACCGGATGCGATATCACCGTCTGCCGTGATATCGCATCCGGTCACAAATCGAAAAAAGAGTGCACCCCCACAGTCAGTGGCTGATGGGACCATTGAGGTCCGCGGAGCGCTAGAGCTCGCCGGCGTCGATGGCGTCCTTGACTTCCTGTGCGTGCGCTACCTGCTCGGCGGTGTAACCGATGAACAGTGACACCACGCCGACGATGACAGTCACGCCCGCCACCCACAGCAAGCCGTAGGTGTAGCCCTGGTCGAGCGCGTGCAATTGCCCGGCGTTCATGTTCTTCACCGGGCCGTTGATGCCGCCGAGGTACAGCGTGCGCGACGTGATGACGGCCTGGATGACCGCCAGAACGACCGGGCCACCGAGGTTTTGCAGCATCAGCGCGATCGCCGAGGTCGGCCCGATCTGATCGAAGCCGACGCCCGCGATCGCCGACAGCGCCACTGGGACCACCACCATGCCAATTCCCACACCGGCGACGACGACCGGCACGATCAGGTTCGGGAAGTACGGCATGGCGCCGTTGAAAGTGGATCCGTACAGCATTGCGCCGACCACCAGCGCACCACCGGCGATCACCACAGCCCGCGGCTGAAAGCGGGACACCAGCTGCGACGAGCCGGCCAGCCCGATGCCCATCGCAATCGCGAACGGGATGAAGCCGATACCGGCGCGCAGCGCGGAATACCCCATGATGTCCTGCACATAGAGCGCGACCAGCACCGTGACGGTGAACAACAGCCCACCGGCCATGAAGATGGCCACGAACGTGGCCAGCCGGTTACGGTCGAAGAAAAGATTGAAGGGCACGACGGGGTTTTCGGCGGTGCGCTCGACCAACGCGAACGCGATGAACGCGACCAGCGCCAGTCCGGCCGAACCCAGCGTGGTGAACGAGATCCAGCCCGCCTCGGGGCCTGTCGAGAAGGCGAACACCGCGGCGGTGCAGGCCAAGGTCGCCAGCACGGCACCGGCCGCGTCGAGCTTCATCCGCTCGCGGTGGGTCTCCCGCAGCGCGGTGCGGGCCAGGTAGACCATCACCAGCCCGATCGGCACGTTCACCAAAAACGCCAGCCGCCATGAGACTTCGGTGAGCGCCCCACCCACGACGAGGCCCATCACGGATCCGACACCGGTCATGGCCCCGAACACCGCGGTGGCGGCATTACGCGCCGGCCCCTTGGCGAACGTGGTGGCCACCAGCGCAAAGCCGGTCGGCGAGGCGATCGCGGCGCCGACACCTTGGAGCAGCCGGGCGATGACCAACGTGACGTCGTCCCAGGCGATCCCGCACAAGGCGGAGGCGATGGTGAACAGGCTGACACCGACGATGAAAGTCCGCTTGCGGCCAATGGTGTCGCCGAGTCGGCCACCGAGCAGCATCAAACCGCCGAAGGTCAGCACGTAGGCGGTGATCACCCAGCTGCGCCCGGCGTCGGACAGGCTCAGCTCGTTCTGGATCTTGGGAAGCGCGACGATGGCGATGGTGCCGTCCATGGTCGCCATCAGCTGCATACCGGCGATGGCGATCACCGCGGTGAAGAATCCCCGCGTCGGCATCCACGTTGTCGACACCTTGGTCGAGGTGGACTCGGCGGGCTTTTCTGGCTGCACTGACTTTTCTGGGCGCACTGGGGGCATGTGAACTGCTCGCTTCGAGGGTTCAGTCGTCCATCGTTGGACAGCCCGCTCTGCATCGTTGAGAGCCGTCATAAGAACTTACCCTACAGTAATCTTAGGGATCTTTTAAATGCCGAAGGCCGCCACAGCGCCGATAACGACAATCGCCGGAGGTCGAATGCCTTCCGAACGGATCTTCTCCGGCGCGTCCGCCAGCGTGGCCCGCAACGTATGTTCGGCGGCCGTCGTCCCTTGCTGAACCACCAACACCGGCGTATCCGCAGGTCGACCGCCCTTGAGCAGGACCGTGGCGAAAAGTTCGATGCGCTCGACCGCCATCAGCAAAACGATGGTTCCGGTCATGGCGGCCAGCGCATCCCAATTCACTAACGATTCGGGGTGGTCCGGCGCCACGTGCCCGCTGACCACCACGAACTCGTGGTTGATCGCGCGATGCGTGACCGGAACACCGGCAGAGGCGGGCACCGCTATGGCACTTGTCACACCCGGCACAACGGTCACGGGGATACCGGCCTCGGCGCACGCCAGCACCTCTTCATAGCCGCGGGCAAAGACAAATGGGTCGCCCCCTTTGAGCCGCACCACGAAATGGCCGGCCCGGGCCCGCTCGATCATCACCGCGTTGATGGCGTCCTGGGCCATGGCCCGCCCGTACGGGATTTTGGCCGCGTCGATCACCTCGACGTTCGGGGCCAGTTCGGCGAGCAGTTCCGGTGGCGCCAGCCGGTCGGCCACGACGACGTCGGCTTGGGCCAGTAGTCGGCGGCCACGTACGGTGATCAGCTCGGGATCGCCGGGTCCGCCGCCGATCAACGCCACGCCACCGCGGACTACGTCGTCGCTCTCGAAACTCTCCGGGGAGATCACACCCTGCTGCAGAGCTTCCCGGATCGCTGACCGGATGCCCGCCGAGCGGCGGTGTTCGCCGCCGGCCAGTACACCCACCGACAGCCCGGCATACTCGAACGACGCCGGGGTGACCGCGCTGCCGTCGATCGCGATGTCGGCCCGCACACAGAAGATTCGGTTTCGGTCGGCCTCGGCGACGATCGCGGCATTCACTTGCGCGTCGTCGGTGGCTGCGATCGCATACCACGCGCCGGTCAGGTCGCCGTCGCGATAGTCGCGCAGCGACAGCGTGATTCCGCCCATGGCTTCGACCGATTGCGTGACGCCGCGGCTGATCACGTGGACATCCGCGCCGCTGGCCACCAGCAGCGGCAGCCGACGCTGCGCGACGCTGCCGCCGCCGACCATCACGACCTTCTTGCCGGCCAGCCGCAGCCCGACCAGGTAGGGATTCTCGGGTGTCGTCATGCGCGCACCCCCGGGCCGCGCTCGTCCGCTGACGAGGCCGGCGGCGGAATCGTCGATCGAAGCATCGGCACGGGGGGCAGGCCGTCGTCGAGAACATCGTCACCGTCTCGAACGAATCCGTGGGCATACATGTCCGCTAGATATACCCGAGCGCCGATTCGGCACGGGCAGTCCCCGACTTCAGCCAGCCCGACGCCCAGCAGCCGAGTGGGGTGTCCTTCGCCGAGGGCACGGCGTTCGGTGCGCAGCTGGCCCAGCCGGAACGCCTTACGCCCGTCCGCGTGCTCCTTCGCGCTCATGACTCCAGCTCCAGCACCTTGGTGGTCCACGACCGCACCTGTTCGTACAAGGCGGGCTCGTTGGCCAACGACGCACCCAACGATGGCACCATCTCGGTGAGCACCGGAAGCCACCCCGCATACCGATCGGGAAAACAGCGTTCCAGCACCTCGAGCATTGCCGACACCGCGGTCGATGCTCCCGGCGACGCGCCGAGTAGTCCGGCGATGCTGCCGTCGGCCGCGGCAAGCACGGTGGTGTCGAATTCCAGCCGGCCCCCGCGGCGCGCATCGGGCCGCACCACCTGAACCCGCTGGCCGGAGGCGATCAGCTCCCAATCGGATTCCATTGCTTTGGGCGCGAACTCGCGCAAGGCTTCGACGTGGTTCGACGTCGACCTGCCCAGCTGGCCGATCAAGTAGGCCAGCAGTCCCAGCTGGCCCAGGGTTGCCCCGGCGACCGTGGCGACATTGCCCGGCCGGACAGATCGCGGCAGGTCGCTGAGGCGCCCGTGCTTCAGGAATTTCGGTGACCACCCGGCGAACGGGCCGAACATCAACCAGGGTTTGCCGTTGACGATCCGGCTGTCCAGATGGGCTGCCGTCATCCCGGGCGCCCCCGGCTCGGGCAGACCGTAGACCTTGGCCTGGTGCAAACCGGTGATCGCCGGATTGCCGCTGCGCAGGAATCGACCGCCGACCGGGAAGCCACCGAACCCCTTGACTTCGGGGATGCCGGACTTCTGCAACAACCGCAGAGCCTGTCCCCCGGCGCCCACGAAGACGAATGCGGCGTCCAGATTTCGGCCTTCACCGGTGCGCCGATTGCGGATGCTCAGGGTCCACCCGCCGTCGCGCCGACGCCGTAAGCTACGCACCTCATGGCCAAACCACGCCGTGCTGCCGTTGCGAACGCCGTAGCCGATCAGTTGACGCGACAACGCGCCGAAATCGACGTCGGTTCCTTCGACTGCCCAATCGAGCGCGACGGGTTCGGCGAAATCCCTTCCGGCAGCCATATACGGCAGTCGGCGCGCGAATTCCTCTGCACCCTCGACCCATTCGGTGCGGGCGAACAAGGGGTTGTCGGCCAACGCCCGTCGGCGACGGCGCAGGTAGTCGACGCGCTCGGCGCCGTGGACGAAGCTGACGTGCGGGACGGAGTTCAGAAATCCGCGGACATCAGAGAGCATCCCGTTCTCCACCGCGTACGCCCAAAACTGGCGACTGAGCTGGAACTGCTCGTTGACCCGCACCGCTTTGCCGACGTCGATCGACCCGTCGGGCCGCTGCGGGGTGTAAAACAGCTCGCACAACCCGGCATGGCCGGTGCCGGCGTTGTTCCAGGGGTCACTGCTCTCGGCCGCGACCCCGTCGAGCCGTTCGACGAGGGCGACCGTCCAATCCGGCTCGAGCCGGCGCAACAGGGCGGAAAGAGTCGCGCTCATGATCCCGGTCCCAACCAAAACGGCGTCAACCTTCGGAGTCTTTTCTGACTGCGGGCCTGGCACCGAGTTGGTCATCCTTCGTGCGAGAAGAGCTGCCTTGACGTCAGGTTATCCGGCGCCGAGCAGACCCGCTGTTCGACCAGCCCGGTGTCAGTGATCGTCATGCTCGCAGCCACGCCTTAAGCTGGCGTGCGTGACTGGCTGGCAGACCGACGTCCTGCCCGGCTACTGGCAACTGACCATCCCGCTGGGCGACGACCCCGACGGCGAAGGCGCGATCGACGCGACGCTGCTACGACGCGGCAGTGCTGATAGCGCGGCGAGCGCCCGGGACGCCGTGCTGGCGGTGCACGGATACACCGACTACTTCTTCCACACGGCGTTGGCCGATCATTTCGCCGGCCGCGGCATCGCCTTTTACGCGCTGGACCTGCGCAAGTGCGGCCGCTCGTCGCGGCCGGGCCAGACGCCGCACTTCACCACCGACCTCGCACACTACGACCGTGAACTCGATCGCGCCGTGGAGATCATCGCCGAGGAAACGCAATCGGCGCAGGTGTTGGTGTACGGGCATTCCGCCGGTGGGCTGATCGTCTCGTTGTGGCTGGATCGGCTGCGGCAGGCGGGCGCGAGCGCCCGCAAACGGGTGGGCGGGCTCGTGCTCAACAGTCCGTTTCTGGACCTGCCCGGTCCGACTCCGTTGCGCTGGCCGCCGACCGGCGCGCTGATCGCCGGCATCGCACGCCTGGGCGACAAGTGGGTTGCCCGCGCTCCGAGCGAGACCGGCGGAGGCTACGGCGCCAGCCTGCATCGCGACTACCACGGCGAATTCGACTACAACCTGCAGTGGAAACCGTTGGGCGGCTTCCCGATTACCTTCGGCTGGCTTTCGGCGGTACGACGCGGGCAGGTAAAGCTGCACCGCGGACTCGATGTGGGCGTGCCCAACCTGATCCTGCGCTCCGACCACAGTGTGCTCGACGCATCCGATGCGATCACCCTGCAGGGCGGCGACGCGGTGCTCGACGTCACACACATCGCACGCTGGGCTGGTTGCCTCGGCAACGTCACTACGATCGTGCCGATCGTCGACGCCAAACACGATGTGTTTCTGTCGACACCTCAGCCACGACGGGTCGCTTACCAACGACTGGATTCCTGGCTGGACGACTATCGGGGCGCGACTTCGCACGTCGCATCCCACCACGGCTGAAGGGCTACTGAATGCACGACTATGACCTGGCGATCATCGGAACCGGTTCCGGCAACAGCATTCTCGACGACCGCTACGCCGACAAGCGGGTGGCGATCTGCGAGCAGGGTAAGTTCGGTGGGACGTGCCTGAACGTGGGGTGCATTCCCACCAAGATGTTCGTCTATGCAGCCGAGGTCGCCGAAACCATCCGGCACTCGGCGCGTTACGGCATCGACGCCCACATCGACCGGGTCCGGTGGGACGACATCGTCTCCCGCGTCTTCGGCCGCATCGACCCCATCGCAATCGGCGGCGAGGACTACCGGCGGACTCAACCCAACGTCGACGTCTACGACTCGCACACCCACTTCTCCGGTGTGCAGGACGACGGTCGCTACCTGCTGCGGACCGGCGACGGCGCGGAGTTCACCGCCGAGCAGGTGGTGATCGCCGCGGGCGCACGAGCCGACGTTCCGCCGGCCATCCTCGACTGCGGCGTGCCGTACTACACCAGTGACGACGTCATGCGGATACCAGAACTGCCGAAACACCTGGTGATCGTCGGGGGCGGTTTCGTGGCGTGCGAATTCGCGCACGTCTTCGCCGCCTTGGGAGTCCGCATCACGATGGTGATCCGCGGCGGCACGCTGCTGCGGCATCTCGACGACACCTTGTCGCAGCGGTTCACCCGGATCGCGTCGGGCAAATGGGAGGTCCGCAGCCACCGCAACATCCTCGGCGCGCACCAAAACCGCTCCGGGGTGGTGCTCGAACTCGACGACGGCTCCGAACTGCAGGCCGACGCCCTGTTGGTCGCCACCGGGCGACGCTCCAACGGTGATCGGCTGGCCGCCGAGAAGGCCGGCATCGAGCTCGACGATGGCCGCGTCATCGTCGACGAGTACCAACGGACCTCGGCGCGCAATGTCTTCGCGCTCGGCGATGTGTCGTCGCCGTACGAACTCAAGCACGTGGCCAACCACGAGGCGCGCGTCGTGCAGCGCAACCTGCTCCGCGACTGGGACGACACCGCATCAATGGTCGCCACCGATCATCGCTACGTGCCTGCCGCAGTGTTCACCGACCCGCAGATCGCCTATGTCGGGCTGACCGAGAACGAGGCTGTGGCAAAGGGTTTCGACGTGTCCTGCAAGGTTCAAGACTACGCCGACGTGGCCTACGGGTGGGCCACCGAAGATACCGTCGGCATCGTGAAACTCATCTCCGACTCCAAGACCGGCCGGCTGCTCGGTGCGCACATCATGGGACAGCAGGCGTCATCGATCATCCAACCGCTGATCCAGGCGATGAGCTTCGGTCTGAGTGTGTCCGACATGGCGCGCGGCCAGTATTGGATTCACCCGGCGCTACCCGAGGTCGTGGAGAACGCGCTGTTGGGGCTGTTGGACTGAGCTGGTCAGGCGGCGCTGGTCGACGATCGACGGCGCGGTTTGCTGTCGCGCGACCACAGATGTCCACAGTCAGGGCATTGCAGGTGCAGTAGCCAGCCCTGATTTCCCAGCAGGAACTGCCAGTGGGTAGCGCAATTGCGGCTGATTTGGCAATCAGTACACCCGGCGTCGTGCCGGCACTGCGGACAGCCGAACCAGGCGCGGCGACACCGATCAGCGGTGGGATCAATCGGGAACACGGCCGGCCACCCGATCCGGAAGCACTCCAGCGGCCACCAGGTCGTCGTAGACACGTTGCTGGTCGTCGTCAAGATTCGAGTACAGCATCGCGTATGCGCGATCCTCCTGGGCCAGCACTTCGACCGGGTCCCAGTCGTCCCCGATCGCCTCGAGGATGGCGGCTCGGCGGCGCGCCTCGTCAAGGGTCAGGTCGTATGCGCATATCAGCTGATCCCGCTCAGCAGCCACGTGCTCTCCCAGTGCCTACACGTCTCCCTGTGCCGACATGTCGAGCTATCAGGGTCGGCGCTCGCGCTCGCGGTCGGCAATGGCCTGCGCCACATTCGGCGGTTGAGGTTGATCACAGTTGTTGGACACGCAGGCGACGCGGCGCGTAGAGCACCCGCGTCGGTGCGACGACGCGCAATCATCGCCGACCGACTTCGCGGGCGCCGCCGCCTAATGCGGGTGGTTGTGCTCGTGCTCTAGGTCGGCTTGATGCACATGCGGATGCGTGTGTTCGGTCCCGTCAGCGTGGGTGTGGTCGTGGTCGTGCTCGAAGTGCTCGTGTTCGTGGCTGGTATGCGGGTGCGCGTGCGTGCGTTCGCCGTGGCTGTGGTCGTGGGTGTGTGCTTCGTCGTGACTGTGTTGCGGGTCTGCCACTGTCGTCTCCCTGCTACGTGTGATCTCGGCTACGTGTGATCTCGGCTACGTGGGATCTCGGCCGCATCTTATTGTGCGCTCTTTGGTCAGCCGCGGGAACAAGCCGGAGCGGTCGGATTGGCAGCATCCTGTCCAGTCTGCATCCCCAGGCGGCGCCCGGGGTGTAGAACAGTGCGCATGGGCCCCAGCTGCCGGAGCTTCGGGACTCGGCGGTGATCGGCCGTGCACGAGCTTTCGCTATGTGAGGCAATCGCCGGCGTGGTCAAACCGTACGCCGACGGTCGCCACCTGGACGTGGTGCGCGTCAGGATCGGCGCGCTGCGCCAGGTGGTTCCCGAGTCGCTGTCGTTTTGCTGGACGCTGCTCCGAGACTACGAGGGCATGCCCGACGCCGAGTTGGAACTCGAGTTCGTCACCGCTGAGGTGCGCTGCCGGTCCTGCGGCGACGAGTCGGCGATCACCTCGCAGTGGTCGTTGCTGTGTCCGCGCTGCGAGAGTGCTGACGTCGAGGTGCTGCGCGGCGACGAATTTTTGGTGACGTCATTGGATGTCTCGTGAAAGGTGTTGACGATGGGTAGATTTCATCGCCACGACGACGGAACCGTGCATACCCACGAGCACGGCGATCACGGCGGCTACCACACCGGCACGCATCGTGTCGAGGTGCTGGAGGCCATTTTCGCGGAGAACGATTTACGCGCCGTGTCCAACCGAACTGCGTTTGAGGACAATGGCGTTCGTGCCATCAACCTGATGAGCTCGCCGGGCTCCGGCAAGACGACGGTGTTGCAGGCCACCCTCGACGAACTTGCCGGCGAGGTCGCCGTCGGCGTGATCGAGGGCGACATCGCCACCGATCTCGACGCCGCCAAACTCGGCGGCCGGGGCGCCCAGATATCGCTGCTCAACACCGGCAATGGATTCGGCGGCGAATGCCACCTCGACGCGCCCATGATCGCCCGCGCGCTGCAGGGACTCGACCTGGGCCGACTCGACCTGGTGATCATCGAAAACGTCGGTAACCTGGTCTGCCCGGCCGAGTTTGACGTGGGCGAACACGCCAAGGCGATGGTTTATTCGGTGACCGAGGGCGACGACAAGCCACTGAAGTACCCGGTGATGTTCCGCGCCGTCGACGTCGTGCTGCTCAACAAGATCGATCTGGTTCCCTACTTGGACGTCGATCTCGAGTCCTATATCGCCCGTGTCCGCCAAGTCAATCCAACCGCGGAGATTTTGCCAGTCAGCGCCCGCACGGGTGCCGGCATGGCCGATTGGTTCGCCTGGCTGCGACGGTTCGC
>NZ_JBYCLA010000092.1:0-8288 GCF_057473665.1 Mycobacterium sp. TH-M25 | reverse complement strand
GGGAACGCGGTTTCGGGCAGATCGTCAACGTTTCGTCAGTTGGCGTGCAGACTCGTGCGCCGCGCTTTGGCGCCTACATCGCCAGCAAGGCCGCGCTGGACAGCCTGTGTGACGCGCTACAAGCCGAGACAGTAACGGACAACGTTCGATTCACGACCGTGCACATGGCGCTGGTGCGGACGCCGATGATCAGCCCGACCACCCTGTATGACAAGTTCCCGACGCTGACACCAGAGCAAGCGGCCAACGTGATTGCCGACGCGATCCTGCACCGGCCTCGGCGGGTCAGCTCGCCGTTCGGCCAGTTCGCTGCTGTCGCCGACGCGGTTAACCCTGCGGTGATGGACCGGGTACGCAACCGCGCGTTCGGTATGTTCACGGATTCCGCCGCAGCCAAGGGCGGCGAATCCGCTGCTAGCACAGCGAAGTTCGAGGAGCTCGATAAACGAAGCGAAACATTCGTCCAAGCGACCCGCGGGATACATTGGTGACATCATGAGCCTTCCGGAGCCGAACAATGAGACAACCGTCGTCATCACCGGTGCCTCCTCAGGCATCGGAGCCGAACTGGCTCGCGGCTTGGCACGCCGCGGGTTTCCACTGCTGTTGGTCGCGCGGCGCCGCGACCGCCTCGACGAGCTTGCCAACGAAGTAGGCCAGAAATACTCGGTCGCAGTCGAGGTCATGCCTGTCAACCTCGGCGACCCCGCAGCCCGTGCGAAGTTGGCGGACCGGCTCCGCCACGAACCGATCGGCGGTTTGTGCAATAGCGCCGGCTTTGGCACCAGCGGGGTGTTCTACACGTTGCCACTCGAACGTGAGTGCGAAGAGGTGACTCTCAACTCACTCGTGTTGATGGAACTGACGCATGCGGTGTTGCCAGGCATGGTCGAGCGTGGTGCCGGCGCGGTCATGAACATCGCGTCGATTGCCGGGTTCCAGCCGATTCCCTACATGGCCGTTTATGCGGCCACCAAGGCCTTTGTCCAGACATTCTCGGAGGCGATTCACGAGGAGTTGCACGGCACGGGAGTGTCGGTCACGGTCTTGTGTCCGGGACCGGTTCCGACCGAGTGGGCCGAGATCGCCAATGCCGAACGGTTCAGCATTCCCATCGCGCAGGTCTCACCGTACGACGTTGCAGAAGCCGCGATCGGCGGGATGCTGGCTGGCAAGCGCAGCGTGGTGCCCGGCGTGGTGCCCAAGGTCGTCAGCACTAGCGGCAGATATATACCGCGCAGCCTGTTGTTGCCCGCGATCCGGATCGGTAACCGATTGCGCGGCGGGCAGGGCCGCTAACCCAGCCGCTGCGGCCGGCATCGTCGCCGCGGCTACGCTCAGACGATGGCTGCTGTTGACATGACCGCCGACGTGCCGATGACTCCCCAGCACACTTGGGACCGAGTTTCGGAGCTGTCGGAGCTGGGCGATTGGCTCGTCATGCACGAGGGGTGGCGTAGCGAGCTCCCTAAGGAGCTGACCGCAGGCACCCAAATTGCGGGTGTGGCGCGTGCCAAGGGGATGCGCAACCGGGTGACCTGGACGATCACCACCTGGGACCCGCCCAATGAGCTGGCACTCTCAGGAGCTGGGAAGGGCGGCACCAAGTACGGCGTCACGCTCACGGTGCGGCCCAAAAACGGCGGATCGGCGCTTGGCCTGCGCCTCTTGCTCGCTGGTCCCGCGCTGTTCGGTCCGCTGGGTTCCGCGGCGGCACGCGCGATCAAAGGGGACGTGGAGAAGTCGCTCCAGCAGTTCGTGAAGCTGTACGCCTGACGAGGATCGAACACACGCGGCGACACGCCGAAGCACCGTCAGCCCTGGCCCCTAGACTGGCGTCGCTATGAATCAGTCCTCCTTCGTGCACCTGCATAACCACACCGAGTACTCGATGCTGGACGGTGCCGCGAAGATCACGCCCATGCTCGCCGAGGTGGAGCGGCTGCAGATGCCCGCGGTCGGCATGACCGATCACGGAAACATGTTCGGTGCCAGCGAGTTTTACAATACGGCCAGCAAAGCCGGGATCAAGCCGATCATCGGTGTGGAGGCTTACATCGCGCCTGGATCGCGCTTCGACACCCGGCGCATCACCTGGGGTGATCCCAGCCAGAAGGCCGACGATGTCTCGGCGGGCGGCGCCTACACGCACTTGACGATGGTGGCCGAGAATGCGGCCGGCCTGCGCAACCTGTTCAAGTTGTCCTCGCTGGCCTCCTTCGAGGGGCAGCTGAGCAAGTGGTCGCGAATGGATGCCGAGCTCATCGCCGAACATGCCGAGGGCATCATCATCACCACCGGCTGCCCCTCCGGTGAGGTGCAGACCCGGCTTCGCCTCGGCCACGACCGGGAAGCGCTGGAGGCGGCCGCCAAATGGCGCGAGATCGTTGGCCCCGATAATTACTTCCTCGAGCTGATGGACCACGGCCTGTCTATCGAACAACGCGTCCGCGAAGGACTGCTCGATATCGGCCGCAAGCTCAACATTCCGCCGCTGGCCACCAACGACTGCCACTACGTCACCCGCGACGCCGCGCACAACCACGAGGCGTTGTTGTGTGTGCAGACCGGCAAGACCTTGTCGGATCCGAACCGGTTCAAGTTCGACGGCGACGGCTACTACCTCAAGTCGGCCGCCGAGATGCGCCAGCTGTGGGACGACCAAGTTCCCGGGGCGTGCGACTCCACGCTGCTGATCGCCGAGCGGGTGCAGTCCTACGCCGAGGTGTGGGAACCACGCAACCGGATGCCCGTCTTTCCCGTCCCCGAGGGGCACGACCAGGCGTCCTGGCTGCGTCACGAGGTGGACGCCGGCCTGGGTCGCCGATTCCCCGGCGGCCCACCCGACGGATACGTTGAGCGGGCGGCCTACGAGATCGACGTCATTTGCGACAAGGGTTTCCCGGCCTACTTCCTGATCGTCGCCGACCTGATTAATTACGCCCGGTCTGTCGGGATCCGCGTGGGCCCGGGCCGCGGCTCGGCCGCCGGGTCACTTGCCGCCTACGCCCTGGGCATCACCGACATCGACCCGATACCGCACGGTCTGCTGTTCGAGCGGTTCCTCAACCCCGAACGCACCTCGATGCCTGACATCGATATCGACTTCGACGACCGTCGGCGCGGCGAGATGGTGCGCTACGCCGCCGACAAGTGGGGGCATGACCGGGTCGCCCAGGTTATCACCTTCGGCACCATTAAAACCAAAGCGGCGCTGAAGGATTCGGCGCGGATCCACTACGGGCAGCCCGGGTTTGCGATGGCCGACCGGATCACCAAGGCGTTACCGCCGCCGATCATGGCCAAAGACATCCCGTTGTCGGGGATCACCGACCCAGCCCACGAACGGTTCAAGGAGGCGGCCGAGGTCCGCAGCCTGATCGAAACCGATCCGGACGTACGCACCATCTACCAGACCGCGCGTGGGTTGGAAGGTCTGATCCGCAACGCTGGCGTGCACGCGTGCGCGGTCATCATGAGCAGCGAGCCGCTGACCGAGGCCATCCCGCTGTGGAAGCGACCACAGGATGGGGCCATTATCACCGGCTGGGATTATCCGTCGTGTGAGGCCATCGGCCTGTTGAAGATGGATTTCCTGGGTTTGCGCAACCTGACGATCATTGGCGACGCGATCGAAAACATCAAGGTCAACAGGGGAATTGACCTCGACCTGGAATCCGTGCCACTAGACGATCAGGCCACCTACGAGCTGCTGGGCCGCGGTGACACCCTGGGTGTGTTCCAGCTCGACGGTGGGCCCATGCGCGACTTGCTGCGCCGCATGCAACCGACCGGATTCGAGGACATCGTCGCGGTACTGGCGTTGTATCGGCCCGGCCCGATGGGCATGAACGCCCACAACGACTACGCCGACCGCAAGAACAATCGGCAAGCGATCAAGCCTATTCACCCCGAACTCGAGGAACCGCTGCGCGAGATCCTCGCTGAAACCTACGGCCTCATTGTCTACCAAGAGCAGATCATGCGCATCGCGCAGAAGGTGGCCAGCTACTCGCTGGCCCGAGCAGACATTCTGCGTAAGGCGATGGGAAAAAAGAAGCGCGAGGTGCTGGAGAAGGAGTTCGAGGGCTTCTCGGAAGGCATGCAGGCCAACGGGTTTTCGGCCGGCTCCATCAAGGCGCTGTGGGACACCATCCTGCCGTTCGCCGACTACGCGTTCAACAAGTCGCACGCCGCCGGCTACGGCCTGGTCTCCTATTGGACCGCCTACCTCAAGGCCAACTTTGCCGGTGAATACATGGCGGGCCTGTTGACCTCGGTCGGCGACGACAAAGACAAGGCGGCTGTCTATCTGGCCGACTGCCGCAAGCTTGGCATCACGGTGCTGCCGCCGGACGTCAACGAGTCCGGCCTGAACTTCGCGTCGGTGGGCGTTGACATCCGCTACGGGTTGGGTGCGGTGCGCAATGTCGGTGCCAACGTGGTGGGTTCGTTGATTAAGACCCGCAGTGACAAGGGCAAGTTCGTCGACTTCTCGGACTATCTGAACAAGATCGACATTTCGGCCTGCAACAAGAAGGTCACTGAATCGCTGATCAAGGCGGGCGCCTTCGATTCGTTGGGGCATTCGCGCAAAGGTCTGTTCCTGGTCCACACCGACGCCGTGGATTCGGTGCTGGGCACCAAGAAAGCGGAAGCGATCGGGCAGTTCGATTTGTTCGGTGGGACCGATGCCGGCACTGACGCGGTTTTTACCATCAAGGTGCCCGACGACGAGTGGGAGGACAAACACAAGTTAGCCCTGGAACGGGAGATGCTGGGTTTGTACGTGTCCGGGCATCCGCTCAACGGGGTGGCGCACCTGTTGGCTGCCCAGGTGGACACCGCCATTCCGACGATCCTCGACGGTGATGTCTCCAATGACACTCAGGTGCGGGTGGGTGGCATTCTGGCCGCGGTGAACCGGCGTGTCAACAAAAACGGAATGCCTTGGGCGTCAGCGCAATTAGAAGATCTAACCGGCGGTATCGAGGTGATGTTTTTCCCGCACACCTACTCCAGCTACGGCGCCGACATTATCGATGATGCCGTTGTGCTGGTTAACGCCAAGGTAGCGGTCCGTGATGACCGGATTGCACTGATCGCCAATGAACTTGTTGTGCCTGACTTTTCCAACGCGCAAGCGGACCGGCCGTTGGCGGTTAGCTTGCCGACGCGGCAGTGCACCTTCGACAAGGTAAGTGCCCTCAAGCAGGTGCTTGCGCGCCACCCCGGAACATCGCAGGTGCATCTGCGGCTTATCAGCGGAGACCGTATCACCACGCTCGAGCTGGACCAGTCGCTACGGGTGACACCGTCGCCGGCGCTAATGGGAGACCTCAAGGCGCTACTCGGTCCCGGGTGCTTGGGCGGTTAGCAAACCGCTGGCCACTGGGTCTCGCGCGGGGGCGTATTGCGTCAGTAACACCGTCTTCGCGAAGCGGGGACGGGTTGCTCTAGTGCCTGGAGGGCTTGGAGAGCGCCTTGAGGACCAAACCGACCACGACGGCAACGCTGGCGCCGCCAAGCACCGCCGGTGCCGCACTGGCAGTCGACACCCCGACCAGCAGCAGCGTGACGAACCCGGCGACCACAGCGAACAGCTTGTGCCGCGGCCACGGCACACCCGCGACCAGCACCTCCGAGGTTTTGGCCGGGCCAGTCACAGGTTAAGGATACCCGGGACTCTTTTTCCGGGAACCCGAATATTTCAGGGGGCGGACGGCTGACGGCCTAAGGTAGTGCCATGGCGCTTTCAGGAGAATATGCACCCAGCCCGGTCGACTGGGCGCGCGAGCAAGCTGAGAAGTACATGGCCTCCGGCGGAACCGAGGGCACGGACATGCAGGGAAAGCCCGTGGTGTTGCTGACCACTGTCGGCGCTAAGACCGGCAAACTCCGCAAAACCCCGCTGATGCGCGTCGAGCACAATGGCCAGTACGCGATCGTCGCCTCACTAGGAGGAGCTCCGAAACACCCGGTTTGGTACTACAACGTGGTGCAGAATCCGCGGGTCGAGCTGCAGGACGGTCTCGTCAGTCGCGATTACGACGCGCGCGAGGTATTCGGCGACGAGAAGGCCACCTGGTGGCAGCGCGCCGTCGAGGTCTGGCCGGACTACGCCAACTACCAGACCAAGACTGAGCGCCAGATTCCGGTCTTTGTGCTGACCCCGGTGAGCTGATTGCTTGTCGGACGGCATGGCACCATTGACCGGTGTCCGCCGAACTGAGTAAAAGCCCCGGGACCCCACCGGTGTCTGCGGTTGACATTGACGGTGCGGCGAAGCGGATCGCGCCGGTGGTCACGCCTACCCCGTTGCAGCTCAGCGATCGGTTGTCGGCGATCACCGGTGCGGCGGTGTACCTCAAGCGTGAAGACCTGCAGACGGTGCGCTCTTACAAGCTGCGCGGCGCCTACAACCTGTTGGTGCAGCTGACCGCCGAGGAGATCGCCGCCGGCGTGGTGTGTTCCTCGGCGGGTAACCATGCGCAGGGTTTCGCGTATGCGTGTCGGTCACTGGGTGTGCACGGCCGTGTCTATGTCCCCGCCAAGACACCCAAACAAAAGCGGGACCGGATCCGCTACCACGGTGGGGAATTCATCGAGCTGATAATCGGGGGATCAACCTACGATCTTGCCGCTGCCGCGGCGATCGCCGACGTCGAACGCACCGGTGCGACGTTGGTACCGCCGTATGACGACGCCCGCACCATCGCGGGTCAGGGCACCATTGCCGTCGAAGTGCTGGCGCAACTCGCCCCGCTCGTTGGGGAGCCTGACCTAGTGGTGGTCCCGGTGGGCGGCGGCGGCTGCATCGCCGGCATGACCGCCTACCTGGCCGAGCGGACGACGAACACCGCGGTGCTCGGTGTCGAGCCGGCCGGTGCCGCGGCGATGATGGCCGCGCTGGCCGCGGGCGAGCCGGTGACACTGGACTACGTCGACCAGTTCGTGGACGGCGCCGCGGTGAACCGGGCGGGAACGTTGACCTACGCCGCGTTGGCTGCCGCCGGTGACATGGTGTCCATCACCACCGTCGACGAGGGAGCGGTGTGCACCGCGATGCTCGACCTTTACCAGAACGAGGGCATCGTCGCTGAGCCGGCGGGCGCGCTGTCGGTAGCCGGGCTGCTGGAAACCGATATTGAGCCCGGGTCCACCGTGGTTTGTCTGATCTCGGGCGGCAACAATGACGTATTGCGCTACGGCGAGGTGTTGGAGCGTTCGCTGATCCACCTCGGCCTCAAACATTATTTCCTGGTTGACTTCCCGCAGGAGCCCGGTGCGTTGCGCCGTTTCCTGGACGAGGTGCTCGGACCCAACGACGACATCACCTTGTTCGAGTACGTCAAACGAAACAACCGAGAGACCGGCGAGGCGCTGGTGGGTATCCAGCTGGGATCGGCCGCGGACCTAGACGGCCTGCTGGCCCGGATGTACGCAACCGAAATTCACGTCGAAACCCTGCAGCCCGGTTCGCCGGCGTACCGCTACCTGCTGCTGTAGGCGGCTCTAGGCGGCGAGCGTCCGCAGTTGTACACGCTTTACGGCGTGTCGCCGTGCAGACACGCGCGCTCACGGCCGGCGAGTGGCATGTCAAGGCCGAGTCTTCGACTACGCGTGCGGCGCCCACCACGACCGCGGGCTCAACGTCTGGATCCCGGTACCCGACGAGACGGTCTGCATCACCGACGCAGTTGCCGAGGCGGTGCATCGTATCGGCCATTCCAGTGTGTAAGGGTTACTTACCGCGCAGTATCGCAAACGAGTGCGCAGGCAATGCCGTGCTCGTCGCACCGAGGATCGGCGAATCCCAGGCCAGTATCAGATCACCGTTGACCGGCACCCGAATTGCCTCGGTGCCCAGATTGCAGGCGATCACAAGCCGGTTGCGGCGCATCACGATCCAGCGTTGGTCTTCGTCGTAGTCAACGATGAGGTGTTCCAGCCAAGGATCGGCCAGGTCAGGCTCGCTGCGCCGCAAGGCAATCAGATCGCGATAAAGCTTATGCAGCCGCGCGTGTTCGCCGGAGCCGACCTCGTCCCAGTTCAGCTTGGAGTGCTGGAATGTCTGCGGATCCTGCGGATCGGGAATCTCGTCGGAATGCCAACCATGCTCGGCGAACTCGGCTTTACGTCCCTCGGCGGTGGCCAGCGCCAGCTCCGGTTCGGGATGTGAGCTGAAGAACTGGAACGGGGTCGACGCCCCCCACTCTTCTCCCATGAAAAGCATTGAAGTATACGGTGATCCGAGTGCTAGCGCGGCCTTGATCGCCAGCTGGCCG